>JACZST010000041.1 GCA_022574065.1 Acidobacteriota bacterium | reverse complement strand
CTGTGCGAAGCTAAGGGTTACCCTCGGCGACAACGGTCCGAGCTCAGCTTCGGCTTTGATGCTGCGGTTGGGGTCGATCTCCGCAAACTTGGCAGAGGTGGCTGGGAGATCCATCTGGAGGGGGGCACCCGTATCAAGCCGCCCCAGGGGAGCTGGACTCGGCCTCGGTCGACCCCCCTTGACCTGATTCTGGAGGGCGTGCCTGGTGCCGCACCACGTCCGGCTTCCGAGCCTAACCCGGCTGACCTTCCCGACGATGCACCAGCGTTAGTCGACGTCACCCGAGTCCTGGGACGCACACGCGCGACGGCCAATATGATGAGTGGTTAGTGACAACTCGAAAGCTGCGACGACAAGCACGGGCGAAGAAACATTTCCACGCCTGGGCTGGCGACACCTCTGCAATTGGACGTATCGCTGGCCTGATGGAAGAACCCACGGAGGAATATCGCGATCTCGAGCTGGAGGAGTTCGAAGAGGACCACGCGGTTCAGAAGGCAGAGAAGCCGGAGTCCAAGACCCTGGAGCGACAGGCTGTCCGCAAGCGCGAGGCAATTCTCGAGAAGTACGAAACCCAAATGACGGTGAGCGAGAAGGAGTTCTCCCTTTTCCATGCTGGCAGGGCGTCCGATCTGGTCGACGAGCTTGGCTTGTTGGACGTAGGAGGTCTTCGACTGTCCGTCGGCGAGACAACGCAGGCCTATGTGTACCGAGATATGGACTTTGACTTCGACTCGCGCATCTTCCGCCCGTACCCGTTGAAGGAATCGAACTTCTCGGCGTTGTTGACCCTTCATCGTCGAAAAGGAGTCAGTCTGGAGGTCTACGGAAGCGATACAAGTGTTGTTCGTGGATCATTCGCCAATTTTGAGGCCGCGGTCCGAAAAGGAGTTCCTTGGTATGCGTTTCTTCGAGCACCGTGGATGTGGTTCGTATACACGGCCGTAGCCCTGATCGCTGCCCTAATCGGTGCCTGGCCATGGCTGTCGGACGACACCGACGTGCTTCCCGTCGTTCTCATTGTTGGCGCCATTGCATTGGGTCTCGGATCTCTGCTTCAGGTCTTGGCTCGATTCGTCCTCCCTGGTCTTGAGATAACTCAGACCGGTCAAAGGGCTCGAGGTCTGCGGGGTCTGGCGTTCATCGGCACCGTCGTCCTGAACTTCGCCATCGGCATGGTTGAAGACGGCCTCCACGACCGGGCCTTCACCCGCGACCTCGAATGGGGGATCCCGCTCCCGGTCGACGATCTAGGACCTGGCAAGACAATCTATGTGTGGTGGGAGGCGCTCATGGGCTATTTGTCGGCGCCTCAGGAGTGGGCAAGGCTGGCCGGCGAACCCGATGCCTGGAAGGCGTGGTGGGAGGACCCGGGCGCGGAGTCCTATTACTTCATCGGCAAGGACAACATTCCGTTCCACGCCGTGTACTGGCCGGCGCTGCTCATGGGCTACGGCGGGCTGAACCTGCCAACAGATGTGCCGTCCAACCAGTTCGTCACCTTCGGCGGTGAGCAGGCGTCGGCGAGCCGCGGCATCGGACGGTCGATCGGCTGGTACACGGAACGGTTCGAGCCGGACGCGCTGCGCTATGCGGTTTCGATCAACTTCCCGGAGACCTCCGACACCGAGATCACCGTCGAGGACCTTGTGAAGCGGGTGAACGAGGAGCTGGTGGCGACGTGGGGAAACCTGGTCAACCGGGTGGTTGCGATGACCGGTCGCTATTTCGACAGCGTCGTCCCTGCGGCCGTTGACGCCGACGAACGAGACGCTGTGTTGATCGCCAGCGTCGACGCCACCCTCGATGAGGTCGGTGATCTGATCGGTGCCATCAAGTTGCGCGCAGGGCTGCAACGTGCCATGGCCGGCGCCCAGACGGTGAATGCCTACCTGAACGAACGGGAGCCGTGGAAGACGGCGGCGGACGACACGGAACGAACCGGGACCACCCTCAAGGTCGCCCTCGACGCCATCGCCGGAATCGCGGTCGCCCTGTATCCCTATCTTCCGTTCACGACCACGAGGGTGCTGCGAGCACTCGGTGTCGAGCTCGGCGAACATGGCCCGTCGTGGCGGCGTCCCGAGATCGCGGGGGGGACCAAGCTCTCCGAACTCGGCCCCCTCTACGCCAAGATGGAGCCGATCGACGAGGAGGAGTAGCCGTGACAAGTTGGGTCGACAGCCACTCCCATCTGTTCCTCATGGCCGAGGATCCGGCCACCGTCATCGAACGCGCCGTCGCCGCAGGCATCTCGTGGATGATGTGCCCGGGGACCGACCTGGAGACGAGCGTGCAGGCACGAGCCATCGCAGGCCGGCATCCCGATCGGGTTCGCTGGAGCGCAGGGTTGCACCCGCACGAAGCCAGCAAATGGGAAGCCGAGCGGGGACGGATCGCCGCGCTTGCCGTCGACGCCGACGCCGTCGGTGAATGCGGCCTCGACTACTACCGAGATCTCTCCCCCCGCGATCAACAGCGCTCTGCATTCGAAGCCCAGGTCGCGCTAGGCGTGCAACTGGACAAGCCGGTCATCGTGCATGTGCGGGACGCCTTTGCCGATGTCCACGACATCCTCGAACCGGCCGCACTCGGGGAGCGGGCGGTCATGCACTGCTGGACCGGGGGACCCCGCTGGACCAAACGCTTTCGCGACCTCGGAGTGACCTTCTCCTATGCAGGGCCGATCACGTTCGCCACCGGTGACACCGTTCGCCGCGGCGCCGCAGAGGCCCCGCCAGAGCGGACGTTGGTCGAAACCGACAGCCCGTACCTGGCACCGCATCCGCATCGGGGAGAGGACAACCGCCCCGAATGGGCCATTCTCAACGGCCACGCCCTTGCCGGGGTTTGGGGGGTCGACGTCGAAACCGTTGCCGAGCTCTCCACCGTCCACGCCGCCCGGGTGTTCGGCGGGGCTCCGCCTGGAGCCGCCGGTGCCTGATCCGACGCCGCAGGGGCGGACCCGTATCCGCCAGTTGCTCACCAGCCACGAGCTGACCCCCCGCAAGACGCTTGGACAGCATTTCCTCGCCGATCCCAACATCATCCGCAAGATCGTCGGGCTCTCCGGTGTCGGTCCAGGCTCGAAGGTGATCGAGGTCGGCGGCGGGACCGGGACCCTGACCACTGAGCTCGCCGCGTCCGGTGCGTCCGTCATCGTTTACGAGATTGATGACGGCCTGGTCGGCGTGCTCCACGAGGTGCTCGGTGGGATGCCGAACGTCGAGATCCGCCACCAGGATGCGTCGCGGGTCCACCTCCAGGATGCCCTCAGCGGCGAGCCCTGGACGCTCGTCGCCAACCTCCCGTACAACGTGGGAACCGGGATCCTGCTCGATGCGCTGCGTTTTGCGCCACGCGTCACTCGGTTCGTGGTCACGGTTCAGACCGAGGTGGCGCAACGGATCTTCGCTCAACCCGGCTCCAAGGTGTACGGCATCCCCAGCATCGTGGCCGCCCTCCACGCCACTGGCGGGGCGGCCTTTGCCCTCCGCCCCGACGTGTTCTACCCGGAGCCGAACGTCGCCTCCACCGTCGTCGACTTGGAGCGGATAGCGCCCCCGGCCCAGGCCGAGCAAGCCATTGCGCTGGCGGTTGCTGCGTTTCAGCAGCGGAGAAAGATGCTGCGCGGCAGCCTGGCCTCGCTGATCGACGATCCGGCGGGTGTTTTGGAGCGGGCCGGCATCGATCCAACCAGACGAGCCGAGGAGCTGGCGCCGGATGATTTCGTCCGTCTGGCCGAAGCCGTTGCCACATGAGCAAGGCAAGGGCAAGCGCCAAGGTCAACCTCGGCTTGAAGGTCGAGGCGCCGCGTAACGACGGCTACCACCCGCTGCGCAGCCTGATCCAATCGATCGATTGGGTGGATGAGGTCACCGTTGCCGACGCCGAGGCCGATGAGGTGGTGGTATCCAACGACATGGCCCCCGCCGACGAAGACAACCTGGCGTGGAGGGCTGCCGACATCGTGCGCGCGGTCGTCGGATCGTCGGATCCGATGCAGGTGGCGGTGCACAAGTCGATACCCGACGGCGCCGGGCTCGGTGGGGGCAGCGCCGACGCTGCGGCTGCGCTCATCCTCGCCTCGCGTCGGTTCGGTGTCTCCTTCGACGAGGTGCGCCGACTCGCCGTCGATCTCGGTGCGGACGTGCCGTTTGCGCTCGTCGGCGGAACCGCAGTCGTCACCGGCATCGGTGAGTTCGTATCCCCGGAGCCGGACGCGGAGGGTTTCGCCCTCGCACTAGTGGTGCCGCCCTTCCGGTTGGAGACGCCTCTCGTTTATGCCACCTGGGATGATCTCGATGGCCCCGACGGGCCGGTCTTCCCGGCGTTTGCGCTTCCTCCCGCATTGCGCGACTACGCACCACTGGCCAACGACCTGTACCCGGCCGCAGTAGCGGTTGTTGCCGCGCTCGACGATTGGCGGGCCGAGCTCGAAGCATCCTGGGGTATTCCGGTGGCGATGACCGGGAGCGGTTCCGCCCTCTACGGGTACTTCTCGACCATCGGTGAAGCCGAGGACGCGGCGACCAAGGCTCCAGCGGAGGCCCGCGCTGCTCGCGCCGCGTCGCCAGTGTCGTTCGGCTGGCAGGTCGTCGACGAGCAAACTCGTGATACGTAATACGTAATACGTCCCAGGACGGCGCCCACCGGATCGACCGCCCTAACCTCTAGGTGCCCCGTTTTTCTGGGGGGTGGTGTAACTGGCAGCACGGGTGGTTTTGGTCCATCCAGTACGGGTTCGAGCCCTGTCCCCCCAGCGATGTCCGTTCCAGCAGCCATGAAGATCGGTGTCGTCGTGCTCGCCGCGGGGAAGGGCACCCGGCTGCGTTCCGACGCGCCAAAAGCCCTCCACACCGTGGCAGGGCGCACCCTGCTCGGCTGGACGCTGGACAGCATCGCTCCCCTTGGCGCCACGGCTACGGTCGCCGTGGTTGGCGACGGCGCCGAAGCCGTCACCGCAGCCCTCCCCGACGGTGTCGGTCACACAATCCAGGATCCCCTACTCGGGACCGGAGATGCCGCCAGGCTCGGGCTCGAGCATCTCCCGCCCGACGTCGACACCGTGCTGATCGTCCCCGTCGACATGCCCCTGCTCTCGTCAGACACGCTGCGCGCTGTCGTCGACACCCACCACCGCTCCGGCAACGTGGCGACCTTGCTTGTTGCTGCGATCAGCGACCCGACCGGATACGGGAGGGTGCTGCGGGACGGCGATGCCGTCGTCGGGATCATCGAGGAAGGCGACGCCTCGGACGAGCAGCGCACCATCGATGAGATCAACACGTCGGTGTACGCCTTCGATCGGGCCCGCCTCACCACCGCCCTCGCCTCCCTGGAGAATGACAACGCTCAGGGCGAGTACTACCTCACCGACGTGATCCACCAGTTCGCCGCCGGTGACGACCCGGTCGGCGTGGTGACCACGGACGAAGTCGAGGCCCTCGGTGTCAACACACTCTCTCAGCTCGCCGCCGCCGGTGCCAGTCTTCGCCGCCGGATCAACAAGCGATTGATGGACGACGGCGTGGCCATGGTCGACCCGGATCGCGTGTACGTCGATGCCGGGGTGACCGTTGCCGCCGGGGTGCGCCTGTACCCCGACGTGTATCTCCAGGGCGAGACCAGCGTAGGTGCGGGCGCCGAGGTCGGCCCGAGCGTGCACGTCACCGACACCAGCATTGGAGAACTGGCAACGATCCGGTTTGCCGTGATCGATCGGACCGTCATCGGGAAGGGGGCCATCGTCGGGCCGTTCACCCACCTTCGCCCCGGCACGGATCTTGGTGAAGGCGCCAAGGCCGGCGAGTTCGTCGGGATCAAGAACTCAACCATCGGCAAGGGATCGAAAGTGCCCCACCTCAGCTACGTCGGTGACGCCGACATCGGCGAAGGGTCCAACATCGGTGCCGGCACGGTGACGGTCAACTACGACGGTTTTGAGAAACATCGGACGAAAATCGGGGATCGAGTGAGGATCGGGTCGGACACGATGCTGATCGCCCCGGTGGAAATCGGCGACGATGCGTTCACCGGTGCGGGGTCCGTCATCACCGAGGATGTTCCTCCGGGAGCACTCGCCATTGAGCGTTCGCCGCAGGTCGAGGTCCCCGGCTACGCTGAGCGCCGAAAGCGCCGAGCGGCTCAGGACGGCGACAGCTGATGGAGGGCGGCTGATGGAGCTTGCGAGCCGGAAACGGCTGATGGTGTTCTCGGGTTCGGGTAACGAGCCCCTCGCCGAAGAGGTGGCCGACATCCTCGGCGTCCGGCTTGGTGGCGTGGAACGCTCGATCTTCGCCAACGGTGAGATCTACGTTCATTACACCGAGAGCGTTCGCGGTGCCGACACCTTCGTGATCCAGAGCCACACCCACCCGATCAACTTCCACATCATGGAGCAGCTGATCATGATCGACGCCCTGATGCGGGCGTCGGCGAAACGGATCACGGCCGTTGTCCCGTTCTACGGCTACGCCCGCCAGGACAAGAAAGGCCGGCCCCGTGAGCCGATCTCGGCCAGGCTGATGGGAGATCTCTTCTTGCAGGCCGGCGCCGATCGGATCGTCTCCCTCGACCTGCATACCGGGCAGATCCAAGGCTTCGTCGATGCACCGTTCGACCACCTCACTGCCATCAGACTGTTCGCCGACTACGTCGAGGACACCCTTCAGGGACCAACGACGATCGTATCCCCTGACGCGGGACGGGTGAAGCTCGCCTCGCGGTTTGCCGCCCACCTCGATGCCCGCGTCGCCTTTGTCCACAAGCGCCGTGCCGCCGACGTTCGCAACGAAATGTCGACCCTGTGGGTGGTGGGCGACGTCGAGGACCGGCACTGCATCATCATCGACGACATGGTCGATACCGCAGGCACCGTGGTCGGTGCCGCCGAGTTGCTCAAGGAGCGCGGCGCGCTTTCGGTCAGGGTGATCGCTACGCACGGCGTGCTGTCGCCGCCGGCGGTGGATCGGCTGAAGAACGCCCCGATCGACGAGCTGGTCATCACCAACTCGCTCCCGGTTCCCGACGACGCCAGCCATCTCGACTCCCTGACGGTCCTGTCGATCGGCCCCATCCTGGCCGGGGCGATGAATGCCATCTTCGCCGACGCCTCGGTGAGCGAGATCTTCCAGGGCGAGAACATTTGAGTCGATGATCGATCACCGCAGGCGAGCGCCCGAAGTCAACCCAACCCGACCCCGACACTCGTCGATCCAGGTCACCGTCGACCGCTACGGCCGCCTCATGGACAGCCTCGACCACCAGACCGCAGCCCGACTCGACGCCATCGCCGCAACCGTTCGTGTCCCAGGCGTCATGGCAGCGGTGTAACGGCTCGCGGGTACAGCACTAGCTACGGCGGGGTTTGCCTTGTCCCCGAATCTGTCGGTCGGTCAGGGTCACGATTGTGGTGACGATGACGGCGCCGGCGAGGATCCCGATCGCAACACCGATCTGCTCAAGCAATCCGGGAGCCACCAGGAGGACCAGACCGAGGCCGAGCATCATCATGCCCGACAGCAGTTTCAAGGCGCGACCCTCTTCCGGTTGGAGCTTGCGCGATCCGAGGGTCCACACAAAAGCGACTACGATCCCGAACAGAGGAATCACGTAGATCACGTTGTACAGGCCGAGGTAGCCGTAGTACGCGGGGGCGGGAAGGTCGTTCAACGTGAGGACGCGGGTGAACACCATCGGCAGCCCTGCCGTGCACAGCAACTCGTAGCCGTTGGCGACCACAGCGAGAGCGATAGTCGCTCCGAGGATCGGGACGAACCGGTCACCAGCAACGAGACCTCGCATCCGGCTGAAGAGCCTCGGTTTCGCCGACTCAGGGATAGACAGCGAACCCCTGGAACCGGGCCTCACATAATCTTTGAGGTTCAGTAGAGCGATCGCGATCGCGATGACACCCGCCGCGGCAGTGACCCACTTCAAGTGCCCGGTCACCAAGAACACGTTCAGCCAAGCGGCCATGAACACGAAGTAGAGGATTCCGGATATCGCGACGAACGTGAAGCCGACGACTGCCATCCGGGTTCTGCTTCGCGCGTGCAGAAGGAGGCTAAGCAAGAACAGAAGCACGAAGAAGGCACAGGGATTGAAGGCATCGAGACCCGCGACGACGGCCGTGAAGACAGGCAACGGAACCGACGACGCTGACACGGTCCCAATCCCGGGAACCGCGACCTCGGGCGCTTCGGCCGGGGTGGTCGATGCGGGTGGTGCCGCCGCGGAATAGCCGTCGTAACAGGCGTCCAACCGACCGGCAATGGCCGCACCGATCCCCTCGGGTCCGTCATATCCGGAGACCATCAAGCCACAGAAGATGAACGTCGGAACACCGCGGATGCTCTCACCGGCCTCCTCAGCAGCAGCGAGCGCCATCACCTCCACGTCAGGATCGCCCGAATCGGCTTGGAGCCACCAGACGTGGAGCCAAGGACGCGAGTCCTCCAGTTCCTCAATGAAGGGGACAGCCCGCGCGCAGTGAGGACAGGAGCTCGTGTAGACGAAGTAGAAGTCGATGACCAGCTCGCCGTCGTCAGTGTGATGCCACATATCGTCCGCAGCCGCGGCTGCGCCAGCCGGGAGGATCACCGACATCAAAACGACCGAGACGATGACCGCGCAACGTCTTGAGAAAGCGCGACCGCGTTGCATAACCCGTCCAGCGTCCACCCAACACGTCACCGGGGATAGGGCCGGTGGTCACGAGTCGCGGGTAGCCGGTCCTCAATCGCGAATCCCGCCGAAACACTTGATCGCACAAAACGACGACTAAGTCTCGCGTGCGGGGCCCGAGCAAGCGATCGGTATCCGGCTGGGAGGGAAACCTCACGGCAGCGGCTACAAACAGGGAGGATTCGGGACCAGCCGGAATCCGCTGGGCCTGACCGGCAGTCAAGAGGTCGCCGGTTCGGGTCCCATCAGATCACCTTGGTTGAGAACCAGGCGGCCGACAGGGGTCGCCACCATGGAAATAGCATCGCCCGGTTGGCGGGCTAGTCCCTCCAGGAACATTCGCACACGTTGGGGCAGCGGAGAGGAGTCTCACCACTGGACTTCGAGGCGTTGGTCGTCCGTGATTCGAATGCCGGTCTCGAACCGCCGACTGTGGCGGTCGAGCGTGCTCGCTAGCCATTCCACGTCAGGACCGGTGACCCGTTCGGCACGGAACCGGCGCATCCGCATCGGAGTCATCTCTAGCTCTCGGAGGCCGTCTAAATCCATGGTGACGATGTAGATCAAGCCGAGATCGCCGCGGTACTCCCCGTGGCTTCCGATGCCTTCGTAGTCGTTGATCAGGTCACCGCATCCGTACATGATGGGCCGGTTCCGATAGACCTCGATCGCCTTGGCGTGGTGAGACGAGTGGCCGTGAACGATGTCGACGCCGGCGTCGATCAGCCGGTGGGCGAACCGGGTCTGTGTCTTGGGGACCTGGTGCCCCCAGTTGGGGCCCCAATGGATCGACACCACGACGAGGTCGCCTGGGCTGCGGTACCCGGCAACCCGGGCTCCTACCACATCGGCAGCCTGTGCGGACAGCTCGGGTATGAACGCGATCCCTGCTCTGTCGGTGGTCGCCTCCCACGTTGCGGGGATCCCGCTGGTAGGGCTCCCCATGCCGGAGACGACTACTCGCAGCCCGTCCTCCGATACGATGGCCGACGCCTCGGCGGCGGCTTGGTCACGTCCTGCGCCCACGATAGAGATGCCGGCATCGTCGAGCGCATCGAGCGTGTCTTCGAGTCCCTCGTAGGACCAATCGAGCACGTGGTTGTTCGCCAGTGAGCAAACGTCGATCGCGGCTGCAGTCAGCACCCCGACGTTGGCGGTATGCATCCGATAGGAGACCTCCTTGGACGGCCACGGCGTACCGCGAGCCGTCACCGCCGTTTCGAGGTTAATGATGCGAACGTCTGGCGCCGACCGGTCCAACTCGGTGATTACGTCGCCCCACACGTAATTGTCGGCGACTTCTCTCGGTATGGCGCCGTTGGCCCGCTCGGCGAGAGTGACGTATCCCTGGGCCGATCTCACATACGGTTCGCTAATCGTCGGATCTACTGAATGACGTAGGATCTGGTCGATGCCACGGCCGATCATCACGTCACCGGCGAGGAAGAGCTTCACCATCCCCGTGATGCTATGGGCCGGTTGTCACAGTCACGGCGATGCCGAATGCCTCACCTACCACATCGATCCCTGCCCCACCACGCTCGAGTCGGTGCGCGGCGGTTCATAGACGCAGCCGGGTGGACGCCGCCGATCAACCGATCTGCTTGATAACGATCAGAAGAGTGAGTGCGCTGTAACGGCACGTATCGAGCGGGGGAGGCTGTGTTAGTTCGTGCCGTTATGGAAAGGAGCCGTGAGCACCGGGTGTTCCTGTTCTCCCCGGATGGCGCGGCGTGGACTGAGCAGACCTGCAGAGGTGGCGGGCGAGGAGATTCAGGTATCGGACCTCCTCGTAGTGGACGGTCGGGTTGTCGCCTTGGTCTCGGAGCGTCCGGCGTTTCTGGGCTGCCGCCCCTGTCCAGGGTGCAGGTTTGGACTGCGCTCGTCCTTGCTCAGCCCTTGACCACGCCGAGGGGCCGGAGCCGGGCGACACGATCGGCGAGCCCGGCGGCCTCACACACCCTGACTACCTCGTCGACGTCCTTGTAGGCATAGGGTGCTTCTTCGGCGAGCAGCTTTACCGACCTCGGCCTG
>JACZST010000040.1 GCA_022574065.1 Acidobacteriota bacterium | reverse complement strand
ACCGGATCAAGACCTCCACCTGGGAGGAGCGTCAGGCGGGGACGATCCGCAAGATGGCCGTAGCCATGGCGAAAGACATCAGGGTGCTGCTGATCAAGCTGGCCGACCGTACCCACAACATGCGCACCGTGGCCCCGCTGCCTGAGGAGAAGCGTCGCCGCGTCGCAAGGGAGACGCTCGATGTCTACGCGCCGCTGGCGCATCGTCTTGGCGTTCAGGAGATCAAGCACGAGCTTGAAGAGCGCAGTTTTGCCGAGTTGCACCCCAAGAGACGCGCCCAGCTCGAACAACAGGTACGGCGGCTGGCGCCCGAACGCGAGGACTACCTCGCCAAGGTGATGGCCGAGGTGAGTGCCGTGCTCGAGCAAGCCGAGATCGAGGGCGAAGTGACGGGGCGGCCGAAGCACCTGTATTCGATCTACCGCAAGATGGTGGACTCTGGGCTGGAGTTCAACGAGATCCACGATCTGATCGGCATCAGGATCATCGTGCCGCAGGTACGCGATTGTTACGCCGTGCTCGGTCTCATTCACACGATGTGGGCCCCGATCCAGGGCAGGTTCAAGGACTACATCGCGATGCCCAAGTTCAACCTGTACAAGTCGCTGCACACCACCGTCGTAGGACCCGATGGCAAACCGCTGGAGGTGCAGATCAGGACGCCTGAGATGGATGAGCAGGCCGAGGTCGGCATCGCCGCTCACTGGCGCTACAAGGAAGGTGGGACCGACGAGGACCTGCCCTTGGTTGCCGACATCCTCTTTTTGCAGGAGACGACTACCGACCCTGCCGAGTTCTTCGATGCGCTGAAGCTCGATCTGTATCAGGACGAGGTGTTCGCGCTCACGCCACGCGGTGAGGTGTTGACGCTATCCAAGGGTGCTACGCCGGTGGACTTCGCCTATCGAGTGCACACCGATGTCGGTCACCGGTGCGTGGGGGCCAAGGTCAATGGCAGGCTGGTTCCGTTGGCGACCAAGCTCGAGTCCGGCGACATCGTCGAGATCATGACCTCGAAATCCGAGGACGCCCATCCCTCCCGAGATTGGCTCGACTTCGTTACCTCGTCGCGGGCGGCGGCCAAGATCCGGCAATGGTTCTCCAAAGAACGAAAACAGCACGCCCTCGCCGAGGGTCGTGAGGCGGTCACCAAGGAGTTGCGCCGGGCTTCGCTCTCCGTTTCGAGCAGGGATGAGGTCTTCGCCGAAGTGAGCGAGGAGCTCGGGTTCTCGGAGGTCGATCAGCTGTATCGGTCGGTCGGCGACGGCCGGGTGAGCGCCAAGACGGTTGTGGGACGGCTACAGCGACGGATGTCCCCGGCGCCCGAGGCGACGGAAGACCTCCTCGACCGGCTGGTCGCCCCGCCGGCGCGGCGAGACCGACCGGTCCGCGGCATCATCGTCGAGGGACTCGACGACATGCTGGTTCGCATCGCCAAGTGCTGCTCCCCGGTGCCAGGCGACGACATCATCGGATTCGTCACGGTAGGGCGCGGGGTGTCGGTTCACCGCTCTGACTGCGCCAACATCGGCTCGCTCGAGGAGCACCCGGAGCGAATGATCGAGGTGGGTTGGGCTCCGGAACAGTCAGAGTCGTTCTTTGTCTGGATCCAGGTAGAGGCGCTCGACAGGGCGCGGCTGCTGAGAGATGTCACCTCGGTGCTCTCCGACCTCGGGACGAACATCCATTCATCGTCCTCGGTCTCGGGCAGGGATCGCATCGCCTTCCTTCGTTACGAGTTGGAGCTGTCCGAGGCGAATCAGCTGGAGCGGGCGCTGTCGGAGGTGCGTGCGGTTGACGGCGTATACGACGCATACCGATTGGTTCCTGGAGCCGGAGGGTGATCGTCGAATCGGCCGAGCTATGGGCCGCCATGACCAACTGCTACGTGATCGCACCCGAAGCCGGTGCTCAGGCGGTCATCGTCGACGCTCCGCCGGATATCGAGGGCATCTCGCTCCTGTTGAAGCGCCACGATTTGATACCGGTTGCGCTTTTGGTCACCCATGGACACGTCGATCATGCCGGCGGCGCCGGCAGCGTCGTCGAACGCACCGGGGTGACCGCATATCTCCACCCCGAGGATGAGTGGCTGGCAACGGACCCGGCGTCGCAGCTCGAGGGCATCTTCGGGTTCATTCCGCCTGGAACCGACCAGTTTGCCCCACCGGAGCGATACTTGGACCTCGCCCACGGCGACCGTCTCCCGCTGGCCGGGATGACGTTTGAGGTGCGACATACCCCGGGGCACACCCCGGGGCACTGCGTCTTCGTCGTCGAGAACGAGGGACTGCTCTTTTCCGGGGACCAGCTGTTCGCCGGTTCGGTAGGCCGGACTGATCTACCGCGGGGCGACTTCGACGCGTTGATGGCCTCGATGCGCGAAGAGGTGCTCACCCTCGACGACGCCACTCGTGTGCTCCCAGGTCATGGACCCGAGACCACCATCGGCAGGGAGCGAACCACGAACCCCTTCATTGTGAGTCACGACACGTAACTGCACGAAGACCCGCCGCTACTCTCGTGCCCGTGACCTACCGCGCCCCGAAGGGCACCGATGACGTCCTCCCTCCCGAGTCGCGGGCATGGCTTCGCGCCGAAAAGACCTTTATCGATCTGGCAGAGGTCTTCGGCTACGACATCGTCTTGACCCCGCACTTCGAGGCGACCGAGCTGTTCTCGCGGGGAGTAGGCGAAGCCACCGAGGTGGTCGAGAAGCAGATGTACACCTTCACCGACAAGGGAGGCAGATCGCTGACGCTACGACCGGAAGCCACCGCCAGCCTGGTGAGAGCGATGGTCGAAGCGGGAGGCGTCCGCGGGACCGAAAAGATCGCAGCCTGGGGGCCGATGTTCCGGTACGAGAAGCCGCAGCGAGGTCGGCGGCGCCAGTTCTATCAGGGCGACATCGAGTATTTCGGTGAACCGTCCCCGGACGCCGACGTAGAGGTGATCGAGTTTGGGTACCGCTACCTCGAGGAGATGGCGGTGCCCGACGTGGTGGTAGCCCTCAACTCGATCGGTGACGTCGAGGACCGCGCGGCGTATCGCAACCTGCTGACCACGTGGCTGATGGAGCGCCAGGATGACCTTTCGGACGACGCCCGCAACCGGATCGCCTCCAATCCGATGCGGGTTCTCGACAGCAAAGCGGATGCGGACATTGTGGCCGAGGCTCCCGCTCCGGTCGAGCACCTCGCGGATGCCGCCGCCGAGCACTTCACCCAGGTGCAGCGGGGGCTGCGACGTCTGCAAATTCCGTACCGCATCGAGGCCCGCCTGGTGCGAGGTCTCGACTACTACAACCGGACCGTGTGGGAGTACCTGGCGACGTCGTACGAAGGGGCCCAGGATGCCGCAGGCGGCGGCGGCCGCTATGACGGGTTGTTCGAGCTGCTCGGTGGCAAACCCACGCCGGCCGTAGGTGTGGCAATGGGTATCGACCGGATCATGCTCATGGCCGGGAAGCGTGCCGACCAGCCAGCACTCGATGCCTTTGTGGTCATCGCCGACCCGAACCGGCGGGACGCCGGCCTCGACCTCGTATCCGAGCTGCGGCGGAGGGGGTTGCGTACCGACCTCGACCTCGCCGGACGCTCGGTCAGTGCCCAGTTCAAGGCAGCCGATCGGGCAGCAGCGGCCTGGGCCGTCGTCGTCGGCGACGAGTGGGCAGACGGCAAGGTCACCGCCCGTAACCTCGCAACCGGGGAGCAGGAAACCGTTGCAGTGGAAGGGATCGAGGCATGGCTGAAGGGCCGATGAAGACCCACGGGGCCGGGACCCTGCGCGGTGACGACGCCGGGACCGAGGTGATGCTTGCCGGCTGGGTGAATCGCCGGCGAGATCACGGAGGGGTGATCTTCATCGATCTGCGCGACTCGACCGGGTTGGTCCAAGTCGTGCTCAATCCCGAGGATGCCCCGGCAGACGAGGAAACACTCCACGGCCTGCGCCTCGAGTATTGCGTGTCGCTTACCGGGACGGTCAGAGACCGACCTGAGGGGACGGTCAACCCGGACCTCCCAACCGGGAAGGTGGAGGTCGTCGCCTCATCGCTCGTGGTCCTCAGCCCCTCGGAACCGCTTCCGTTCCAGCTGGATGACCGCATCGACATCGACGAGGCGCTGCGCCTCGAATACCGATATCTGGACCTGCGCCGGGCGACGATGTCGGACAATCTGGTTGCTCGGTCCCGGGCGATCGCTGCCATGCGCCGGGTGATGGACGAGCAGGGATTTCTCGATGTGGAGACACCGACGCTGATCGCCTCCACGCCAGAGGGCGCACGTGACATGCTCGTACCCTCCCGACTGCGCAAAGGCAGCTTCTACGCACTACCCCAGTCGCCGCAGCTGTTCAAGCAACTCCTGATGATTGCCGGCGTCGAGCGCTACTACCAGGTGGCCCGCTGCTACCGCGACGAGGACACACGCGCCGATCGGCAGCTCGAATTCACTCAGCTCGACTTCGAGGGATCGTTCTGGGGGCAGGAAGAGGTGCTGGCGACGCTCGAGCAGATCGCCTCTCGGGTCACGGCGACGCTGCGCGATTTCGAACCTCCGCTCCCGTTCCCTCGCCTCACCTGGCACGAGGCGATGAGCCGCTACGGCACGGACAAGCCCGACATCAGGTTCGGGATGGAGATCAAGGATTTGGGAGCGGCGTTCGCCGCCTCTGAATTCAAGGCCTTCTCCGATGTGCTCGAGGCGGGCGGGACGATCCGCGGTATCAACGCAGGGGCGCTCGGCGCCTCGCGGTCAAAGCTGGACGCCCTGGTGGCTCGAGCTCAGGAACTCGGGGCGAAGGGTTTGGTATGGCTTGTAGTCGAAGATGACGGTTCGCTGCGTTCACCTGTGGTCAAGTTCCTCGCCGATGCCGAGCAGCAATCGCTCAAGGAGGGTCTCGAGGCCACCGCAGGCGACGTGCTGCTGATCGTCGCCGATGAGCAGAAGACCGCTCTCGAAGTGCTCGGCCGGCTGCGCCTCGACCTCGGTCAGCCAGATGATCACGACGAGCTGGCCTACCTGTTCGTGGTCGACTTCCCGGTGTTCGAACGCAACGACGACGGGGACTGGGTACCGCTCCACCACCCGTTCACCGCACCCGTCGACGTTGACCAGATGCGTCAGGACCCCGGTCACGCCCTCTCCAAGGCCTACGACCTGGTCGTCAACGGATCCGAGCTTGGCTCGGGGTCGGTACGGATCCACGACCCGGACGTGCAGGCGCAGGTTTTCGACATCCTCGGCATCAGCACCGAGGATGCGACAGAGCGCTTTGGCTGGTTCCTCGAGGCGTTGCGTTACGGAACGCCTCCGCACGCCGGGTTCGCCATCGGGATCGATCGGTTCGTCGCCATCCTCCAAGACACGCCAAACATTCGCGAGGTGATCCCGTTCCCTAAAACGCAATCTGGGGCCGATCCCCTGACCGGATCGCCGTCGCCGGTCGAAGAGGAGCAGCTCCGGGATCTCGGCATCGACATCAGGGACGAGGTCCGTGCCGAATGGGCCGCAGCAGAGACACCGGGTGACTGAGCCAGACCTGTTCTCCGAGCAGCGAGCACAGCGCCGCCGCGCCAACGCCCCGTTGGCGGCACGGATGCGACCGGTCTCCCTAGACGAGGTGGTCGGTCAGCAGCATCTGCTCGCCGAGGGCGCCGCGTTCCGCACCATGGTCGAGGCCGGCAAACCGGTGTCGATGATCCTGTGGGGCCCACCGGGTTCGGGGAAGACCACACTGGCCCGATTGGTGGCATCAAACAGCGGGGCACGATTCGAGCAGCTCTCCGCAACGTCGGCAGGGGTCAAGGACGTTCGCGAGGTACTGGCGATGGCCACCCGCCGCGTCGAGGAGGACCAAGGGAAGACGGTGCTGCTCCTCGACGAGATCCATCGGTTCACCAAGGCGCAGCAGGATGCACTGCTCCCCGGGGTTGAAGACGGCATCGTGATCCTCGTCGGTGCCACCACGGAAAACCCGTTCTTCGAGGTCAACTCGCCGCTCATCTCACGATCGACGATGTTCCGCACGGAGGCGCTCGCCCCTCAGGAGGTAGCCGAACTGATCACCAGAGCCGCCGTTGATTCCGTACGGGGGCTCGGCGGCGTAGCCATCGACGAGGATGCGCTGGAAGCGCTCTCCGAGCGGGTCGGCGGCGACGCCAGGCTGGCGATGAATGCCCTCGAAGTTGCCGCCACCCTCGCCGAAGGAAGGGGCGGCGACACGATCGCGCTCGATGACGTCACCGAGGCCTTGCAGCGGAGGGTGATCCGGTACGACAAGGGCGGTGATCGCCACTATGACGTGATCTCGGCGTTCATCAAGTCGATGCGGGGCTCCGATGTCGACGCGACGTTGTACTGGCTGCATACGATGATCGGGGCAGGGGAGGATCCGAAGTTCATCGCCCGTCGCATGGTGATCCTCGCCTCGGAGGACGTCGGGCTCGCCGACTCCAGGGCACTGGGGGTGGCGGTCGACGCGTTTCGGGCGGTCGAGGTCATCGGGCTTCCCGAGGCGGCGTACGCACTGTCCCATGCTGCGATATACCTGGCGATGGCACCAAAATCGAACTCGGTGGCAACCGCGATCACCGCCACCCGCGACACGGTGCAGCACACCCCTGGTGCCGATGTCCCGGCTCACCTGGCCTCGGGGGCGACGAGCGGCGAGCGCGAGATGGGGATCGGGGTCGGATATCGGTACCCGCACGACGACCCGGCGGGGGTGATTCCCCAGCAGTACCTGCCAGACGGCGTCGACACCAGCCTGTACCACCCGTCCGACGCCGGAGACGAGGCAGCGGTGGCCGACCGTCTCCGCGTGATCGACGAGATCCTCGGCAAACATCGGTGACCTGCCACGAATCGCAGCGGTGAGGTCGCCAATCCCAGCACGGTAGGTGCCGCGGCTCAGGCCCGAAACGGCCCTGGGGCTAACCTCGCCGAATGGATTCCAACGAGATTCGGCGCGTCTTCATCGACTTCTTTGCCGCCCGCGGACACACCATCGTGCCCTCATCGTCGCTGATACCGCTGGATCCGACTCTGCTCGTCACCGGTGCCGGGATGGTGCCGTTCAAGGCCTACATGCTCGGGGAGGAGCCTCCTCCCTACCCGCGGGCCGTTTCCGTGCAGAAGGTAGGCCGGACCAGCGACATCGACATCATCGGGACCACGCAGCGGCATCTGTCGTTTTTCGAGATGCTCGGCAACTTCTCCTTCGGCGACTATTTCAAGGAGGAGGCCATTGCCTGGGCATACGAGCTCATCACCGAGAGCTACGGGATCGATCCCGAGCGGCTGTGGTACACGGTGCATATCTCCGACGACGAGGCGGCCGGCATCTGGATCGACGGGGTTGGTGTGCCACCGGAGCGCGTCCAGCGGCTGGATAGAGAAAACTTCTGGCAGATGGGCGTCCCCGGCCCGGCGGGACCATCCTCCGAGATCTTCTTCGACAAGGGGCCCGAGTACGGCGAAGCGGGGGGCCCCGCCGTCGACGACGAGCGACACATGGAGATCTGGAACCTGGTGTTCATGCAGTTCATCCAGGACGAGCCCTACCACGTGGTCGGGGACCTTCCTGCAAAGAACATCGACACCGGAGCCGGCCTGGAGCGCCTGGCCACCGTGCTCCAAGGGGTCGATGCAGTATTCGACACCGACGTCATTCGGCCGGTGCTCGCCGCCGCCGAAAACGAGACGGGGGTGAGATACGGTGACACGGAGCCAACCGATGTCTCGTTGCGCATCATGGCCGATCACGGGCGCACCGCAACCTTCCTGATTGGCGACAAGGTGGTTCCTTCCAACGAAGGTCGCGGCTACGTGCTGCGCCGACTGATCAGGAGGGCGGTGCGTCACGCCTTCCTCCTCGGTGTCGATGACCTGATCATGCCGCCGCTGATCGCGGCAACGGTCGATGTCATGCGGCAGGCCTACCCGGAGCTTGCCGCCAATCAAGATGCGATCACCACCATGGTCACCAGGGAGGAGGAGCAGTTTCGTCGGACCCTGCGCGCCGGCAGCCAGCTGCTCGACGAGGCGTTGGAAGGAATCGGATCCGGCGACACCCTGGCGGGGGAGACCGCGTTCAAGCTGCACGACACGTTCGGATTTCCCATAGAGCTGACCGAGGAGATCGTGACCGAGCGCGGCTACCAGGTCGAGCTCGCCGATTTCGATCGGATGATGGATGAGCAGCGAACCCGGGCCAGGGCGGCCTACAGGGGTGGCGACGAAGCGGCCGCCTCCGATGCGTATCGAACCCTGCTCGACGGTGTCCACCCGACGGAGTTCGTCGGGTACGAGGAGGAGACCGGGACCGGGCGGATCCTTGCCATCATCAGCGCTGGAGACGCGATCGAGACCGCCGCGGAAGGCCAGCCGATCGAGCTTTTCCTCGACCGTACACCGTTCTACGCCGAGTCCGGTGGCCAGATCGGCGACTCCGGCAGGATCGTCACCCCGACCGGAACCGTGCAGATCGACGACACCAGGTTCACCCTCCCCGGCCTCCATGGTCATCGGGGAACGGTCACCGACGGGACGGTCAATGTAGGCCAGGACGTTGAGCTCGCCATCGACCATGAACGTCGGGAACGCATCAGGAAGAACCACACTGGTACTCACGTTCTTCACTGGGCGCTACGCGAGGTGGTAGGGGATCACGTTCATCAGGCCGGGTCGCTGGTGGCGGACGACCGGCTCCGCTTCGACTTCAGTCACTTTGCCGGGCTCGCTCCCGAGGAGGTTCGCCAGGTCGAGCTGCTCAGCAACCAGCGGGTGATCGAGAATGCCCAGGTCACCACCATCGAGACCACGAAGGACGAGGCGGAGGCGATGGGTGCACTGGCGTTCTTCGGTGACAAGTACGGCGACGAGGTCAGGGTCGTCACTACCGGCGACTACTCGACCGAGTTCTGCGGCGGCACCCATGTTCCGAGCACCGGCCAGATCGGTCCGTTGATCGTGGTCACCGAGGGGTCGGTTGCCGCAAACACGAGGAGGGTCGAGGCGGTGACGGGGACTGCGGCGTATCAGTATCTCTCACAGCTGCGGCGCGATGTCGAGGCTGCTGCAGGTGCCCTCGGCGCTCAGCCGGCACGGCTGGTAGAGGCGGCAGAGGCGATGGCCCTCAATAGCAAGGCCATGGCGGACCGGGTCGAGCAGTTTGAACAGGAAGCTCGCAGCGAGACCGCGGCCAGCCTCCTCGATCAGGTCGAGGAGGTCGACGGCTATTCCATACTCGTCGCCAAACAGGACGCGCTGACCGGCGACGCGCTGCGGGCACTCGCCTTTCAGGTCAGGGACAGGATGCCGTCGGGCATCGGGGTGCTCGGGTCAACTACAGGAGGAACGGGAGCCATCATTGCGTTCGTGTCCGAGGACCTCGTGAAAAGTGGGATATCGGCTGGTGACCTGATTTCAGCCGCTGCCAAAACCCTGGGTGGCGGCGGTAGCAAGGATCCGCACCTCTCCCAGGCCGGTGGTCCGGCGGGGGACCGGATCGACGATGCGCTCCGCGAGGCAAAGGCCGCGGCGCGTGAGGCCCTCACAGGACGTTGAGGATCCTCGGCCTCGACCATGGGGAGCGTCGCATCGGAGTCGCGGTATCGGACGCCACCGGTACCATTGCCACACCGCATTCGGTGATCGACCGGCGTGTCGCCGACGTCCCAGTCGCGCTGCGCTCGCTGGTCACCGAGTTTGCCGTCGAACGTGTCGTCGTTGGGCTGCCGCTGCTGCTCTCCGGCGAGGAGGGACAGGCGGCGCGGTCGGCCAGGGCATTTGCGGACGAGGTCGCAGAGGAGACCGGTCTGCCGGTATTGCTGCAGGACGAGCGGTATACGACCGTTACCGCGGAGGATGCCCTGATCGAGGGTGGAGTCCGTCGCCGCCGGCGACGAGACGTGCGAGACAAGGTAGCGGCGGCAGTCATGTTGCAGAGCTATCTCGACAGGCGGATGCACGATGACGATGGAGACGACCAAGCGTGACCGGACCCTGCTTCGGGTCCTCGTCGTAGCCATGCTCCTGGTCGCAGGCGTCGCCGCCGTGTTCCTGGTTGGGAGGCTCCTTGCTGGAGCGGTGACGGCCGCAGCGCCGGTGACGACGACGATCGTCCTTGGCATCGAAGTGACCGTCGAGGTACCAAACGGGGCATCGGCTCGCAGCATCGCCGCCTCGATGGAGGAAGCCGGTGTGGTCCCGGCGCGAGACCTGTCACGCGTTGTCGAGAAGCAGGGTGTGGCATCCCAACTCAAGCCGGGGACCTACCACCTCGAGACCGGCATGAGGCCAGAGGACGTAGCCGCCCGCCTCGTTGAGGGCCCGGATGCGTTCAACCAAAGCGTCATCGTGCTCGAAGGTGTCACCGTGGCCGCCGCTATCGAGAGCCTTGCCGAACAGACCGGCAAGCAGGTCGAAGACTTTGCGGTTGCGCTGCGTGAAGGGTGGGTCACCTCTCCGCTGCTTCCCACAGAGGCGCGGGAAGGCATCGACGAGCTGACCAGGTGGGAGGGCCTGTTGTACCCCGCACGATACGAGGTCGGCGAGGACACCCAGCCGAGGGAGATCCTTCAAATGATGGCAGACGAGATGGTGCACCGGACCAGCGATGTTGACTCGTCGCGCTTCGATGAACTCGGGTTGAGCACGTACGAGGTGCTGATCTTGGCATCGCTCATCCAGCGGGAAGCGGGCGTGGAAGAGGACCGACCGCTCATCGCAAGTGTGATCTACAACCGCCTCGA
>JACZST010000039.1 GCA_022574065.1 Acidobacteriota bacterium | reverse complement strand
ATCCGGTCCAGCTCAGCTCGCCGTCCCTCAAGCTCCGCGGTGTCTTGGTCGGCGGCCTTGCGCGTTTCTTCGGCCTCCGCCTTCTGCTGCTCTGCGATCGCGGTGGCCTCGGCTGCGGCAGCCTGCATCAGTTCCACCTCGGTCTCGGCCTGTTCGGTCATGCGCTGCGACTCGGTGGCGACGTCGGACCGCATCTGCTCACCCTGCGCGTAGGCGTTTCTGAGCGTTTCCTCAGCCTGCTTGACGATGTTGTCGACGGCCTCGATCCGTTCCTCGGCTTTGGCGGCATCACCGGCGAGGATCGCCTCACGCTCTTCAGCAGCATCGACCGACGACTCGGCATCGGTGAGCGTCTTTGCCGCACGCTGCTCTGCTTCCGATGCCTCGGTCAGGCGGTATTCGATCTGCTCGACCACCTCGCCCGCCATGGCGTTGAGTGTCTTGTTGGCCTCCTCGACGGTGGAGGCGACGTACACATCCGCCCGCTCGCGAATCGCTTCCGCCTCCACGCGGGTGGCTTCGGCCTCCTGGTCGGCCTGGGCTCGAATCAACAGCGCCTCATCCCTGGCCTTATCCGATTCATCCCCTGCAGCCTTGCGAACGGATTCGGCTTCGTCATGAAGACGGCGGGCGTCGGCGACGATCTCATCTGCCTGGGCTTCGGCGACACGCACCGGCGCATCCGTCGCATCGTCGCCCCGATCGTCGTGCGACTTGGCATCGACTGCGACCTGATCAGCGGACGGCTCGTCCCGCTGCGCCTTCAGCTGCTCTGCCTCGGCTCGGAGACGACCGACCTCGGCGGAGACTCCGGCGAGCTCGGCGCCGGTCCGCTCTTCAGCCGCAACAACATCGGTTTCTCGCTGTTTCAGCTCCGCTGCCAACTGATCGAGCTCCTTGCTGCGGTTCGCTGCCACCTTCTCGGCGTTGGACTGTGCCTTGTCGGTATCGGAACCCAGCTTCTCGGCGTAGCGCGCCGCATCCTCCTCAGCTTGGCGACGGGCATCCTCGCTTTGCTCTTTGATCCCGGCAAGGATCGCCTGGACCCGCTCTTCGGCGTCCGCCACCAGCTCATCCGCCTGGCGCCGGGCGGCTGATTCCTTCCGCGCCACCTCCAACCGATCGCGGTCGGCCTGCTCACGTGCCCGGTTCGCCTCGTCGCGAACGCCGGCCGCGGTGGCCTCAGCTCTCTCGACGATTTCATCGGCCTGGGTCTGCGCCGAGGCCTGCAGCTGCGCTGCCAGATTCGCTCCCGCCGCCTCAGGGGCATCGAGCAGGGCAACGCGCTCGGAGAGACCAGCCTTGAGCGCTTCGGATTCCTCGACGTTCCTTGTGGCCTTCTGCACCAGCGTGGCGGCCTCTCCCCGTCCCTCCTGGATCAAGCGCTCGGCCTCGGCCCTTGCCGCTTCGAGGATCGATTCCTCAGCGCCCGAGCCTGTCGTGGCCTGGGCGGCTTCAATCATGCGGCGCGCCTCTTCCTGTGCCTCTGCGATGACTCCGGCCGCGGCCACTCCCTGGTCGGCGCGGGCCTGTTCGATCTGGGCAAGGATCTCATCGCGTTCGTGGCGTAAGCCCTCGACGTTCTCCGACAGCTCGGTAGGTGTGGCCTGCGCCGCGGCAAGCGCATTGGTGAGCTGGGTGACCTCGCCGACGAGACGGTCTCGCTCGGTGACGAGTGCTGCGGTGTCCCCGCTTCCGGCGATCACCGCAGTCACCTCGGCAGCTCTGCGATCCGCGTCGGCAATGATCTCCGCGGCGCGACGTTCGGCGTCGGCGATGAGCGCGGTTGCGGCTTCGTCGACATCGGCCGGTACCTTGGCACCGGACTCGATGGCGGCGGCCAGCTCCCTGGCGTCGGCTTCGATCTTCTCCGCCTGGAGCCTGGCTCGCTCGAGCACACGGTCCTTGGCGTCGAAGACCGCGATCATGGCCTCGTCGACCTCACTCTTGGAGTCGTCCGCCTCGGCGATGGCCAGGCGCTCCTTGGTTTGTTCCGCCCACTTTTCCAGCTCACGGAAGTTGGCCTCGATCTCAGCCAGGAAGGTCTTTACTTCCTTCTTGTCGTACCCCTTGCGGGAAATCGAGAACTCGCGCTTGTCCAGAGCTTCCGGAAGATCCGGTGAACCTTTGGTCACGGACGGTTTATCGGTCATCGCGGCGATCCGCTTGAAGGCTAAGCATCGTACCGGGAATCACTGAATCCGCCCAGAGGCTCCGCAAAATAGGGCGCGATCCGGTCTGTGTCGAAAAGATCACCTGCGGAGCCGTGGCCCAAGCGGCCCGCCGCGCAGCGGCAAGAGCGGAAAAAAAGGCGCTCCGCAAAATAGGGCGCGATCCGGTCTGTGTCGAAAAGATCACCTGCGGAGCCGTGGCCCAAGCGGCCCGCCGCGCAGCGGCAAGAGCGGAAAAAAAGGCGCTCCGCAAAATAGGGCGCGATCCGGTCTTAGTTGAAAAGGCCATTACGGAACCGTGGCCCGAGCGGCCCGCCGCGAAGCGGCAAGAGCGGGAAAAATGGCGCTCCGCCTGTCAAGAGATGACCGGTCACCTGTCGGTTGGCGCTCCGGGTCGAAGGTTTCACAGCGCCTCGACAATCGATCGGTCGAGGCCGGGGAACCCCTTCAGGTACTCGCGCCGGTCCTCTATGAGCTGAGCAACCAACCGGTCGTACTCGTCGCCGCGCCCCAGACGCTCGTACAGGAGCCGGGGCTGCAGCAGTTCGGGGTCATCGAAACCCGGGACGTCGGCAGCGACCAAGTACCCGAAGTCCGGGTCCTCCTTCCACCTGATCGACCCCTCGACGATGGCCTGCACCACCGCCGAGCTGTGGCTGATTTTCACCTTCTTCGACGCTGGTTCGTCCTCCGCGCCGCCAACGCGACCCGTCGACATGACGTACACCTCGAGGTCGGGCATGGTGTCGAGCAGTTCGAGAAGGCGGTTTCCCTGCAGAGCGTCGTTGGTGAAGAAGAATGGGTTGGTTCCGGGAACACGCAAGTTCTTCCCGGCCTCGGCAGCGCCTCCCGCGGAGGTGCCCTTGGTCTCGCCGAGCATGAAGTAAGCACAGATCTGCTCGCGCTCGAGCTTCACCACCGCAGGGATGATGGTCTCGTTGCGATTGAGCAACAGGATGTAGTCGGCTGGCGGAAGATCCATTGGATCCCTATGCCGAATGTTGGCCAGCGGGAATGTCGATCGGCCGTTCCGGGTATCGGAGTCGTTGAAGAAGTCGACCGTTCCGTCCGGATCGACATGGGTGTTCTCCAGCCACGCGTCCGGCCGGGTGGTGCCGCCGTAGATCGTCGGCTCGTCGTCGGGATCCAACCCATAGGTCTTGGCGAAACAGCCATTCTCCGACGAGTAGACCTTGCCTCCAGGGAAAAGCGCAACGAAGTCATCCTGCACCGGCAGCGAGTCCAGCTGCTGGCGGAATGTGGTGGTGGTCTTTCCGGTCCCGGACAGCCCGAGAATCAAAGCGACCTTCTCCCTGCCGCCAACGTCCGGGAACGTCTTGAGCCCCGAATGAAGCGCCAGGCCACCATGCTGGTACACAAGGTGGTTCCACATGCGGAGCCCGCCCATCTTGGACTCGCCGAAGTAGTCGGAACCGAAAACCCTGGTGACGTAGTTCTCGTGGTCGACGGCGATCATCTTGTCGCCGGGCTTGCCAGGGGCCGGCATCCCCGGCGTGTAGATCACGGTAAACCGGGGATCCCACTCGTCGTCCCTTGGGAAGTACAGCTGCTGCTGCATCGCAGGGATATTCGAGGAGGTCCGCTCCATGTACAGGCGGGTGGCCGTACGGAACTCCGCGTCGGGACCGATATACCCCTCGATGAGCACCATGTCCTTGTCGGCGATGTAGGCGTCCTGTTTGGCGGCCCAATCCTCGTACTCGACGCGGCTCATCGATGGCTTGTGTTGCTCGTGGTCGTCAACGAAGAAGGTCGATCCGCCGAGACGCGCCTTGACCTCGGCCTTGTAGTTGATATTGCCGAACTCGGTCTCGGTGATGTTGGGCATGTGTTCGACGACCCATACTCTCAGCTGTTCCTGGGACGGGTTCTCTGCAACCGAGGCGGCTTCAGGGAGCGTCATGGCCCCTCGTGGCTCACTCACGCGATCGTGATCGACTGGTCGAGATACACATCCTGTACGGCGTTGAGCAGCTCGACCCCCTCGTCCATCGGGCGCTGGAAGGCCTTCCGTCCTGTGATCAGGCCCATTCCCCCCGCCCGCTTGTTGATGACCGCGGTGCGCACTGCTTGCCCGAGATCGCCGGTGCCGGTAGAGGCCCCACCGGAGTTGATGAGCCCGGCTCTACCCATGTAGGTGTTGGCGACCTGCCAGCGGGTGAGGTCGATGGGGTGGTCACTGGTCAACTCGTCGTATACCAGCGGGCTGGTACGGCCAAACCCCACGACGCGGTAACCGTCGTTGACCTCCGGTTGCTTCTGTTTGATGATGTCGGCCTCGATCGTGACCCCCATGTGGTTGGCCTGGCCGGTGAGGTCGGCAGACAATTCGTAGTTCACACCGTCGACGGTGAACCCCGGGTTTCGTACATAACACCACAGCACAGTGAACATGCCGAGCTGGTGGGCGAGGGCGAAGGCCTCGGACACCTCTTGCAGCTGGCGCATCGCCTGGTCCGAGCCGAAGTAAATCGTGGCGCCGACGCCGGCGGCCCCGAGATCCCAGGCCTGGTCGGCCGAGGCGAACATCGTCTGGTCGTGCTTGGCCGGGTAGGTGAGCAGCTCGTTGTGGTTGAGCTTGACGATGAACGGGATCTTGTGTGCATAGCTCCGCGACACCATCCCGAGGACGCCGAGCGTGGTGGCGACGGCGTTGGTCTCCCCGGCCAGGGCGAGCTCGAGCAGGTTGGCCGGGTCGAAATACTTCGGGTTCGGGGCGAACGACGCCGCCGCCGAATGCTCGATGCCCTGATCGACTGGCAGGATCGACAGATATCCGGTCCCTGCCAGCCTGCCGCTGTTGAACAACAGGTTGAGGTTGCGAAGAACCTGCGGGCTACGGTCCGTCTGAGCGAAGATTCTGTCGACGAAGTCTGGCCCGGGGAGGTGCAGATCCTCCTTCGGGATCCCCTTGGCGTCATAGGTCAACAGCGATTCGGCCTCGTCGCCCAGCAGGGCCTGGATGTCCATGTACCGATCTCCTTCAAACCGTGACCCCTGATTATCGCGGATACGGCACTACTCGGGAGAATCGGAGGAGCCGCAAGACGCAAGACGCAAGACGCATGGACCAAGGTCTCTTGCTTGGGACTTGGGACTTGGGACTCGGGACTGGCCTAGAAGCCCATGAAAGCGGCGAGATCGGTCGCGACCGCAGCTGCGGTTTCGATGATTCGCTCCTCGGTCGCCCGCCAATCGTCACCGGCATCTGCACGGAGATCGACGTAGATCTTGAGCTTCGGCTCCGTTCCTGACGGGCGCACCAGCGCCCTGCCTGCTGCGCCGAGATCGAACGCCACCAGGGGGGTCTCTCCGAGGTAGCGGGGCCGTTGGTCCTTCCCCTCGCGGTAGTCGGTGACTGCGATGACCAGAAGGCCGCCGAGGGTGTCCGGGGTTGCCGTGGCCAGCCCCGCCATCGCCGCCGCGATCTCCTCGGCGCCGTCGGCCCCCGGTCGCACGATCGCCCGCTGCGTGCTGACCCACACCCCATGGAGATTGAACAAGTCGCCGAGGCGATCCCATACCGTTGCCCCGTTGGCTCTGGCCTCGGCGGCCAGTGTGGCGAAGGCCACTGCCGCCGAGATCCCGTCTTTGTCGCGAACAGCCGGGCCAACTGAGTAGCCGAGGGCTTCTTCGTAGCCGAACACGAAGTGGCCCCGACCTTCCGCCTCGAGGTCGAGGGCGGCGTTCCAGATCCACTTGAACCCGGTAAGGGTCTGGTCGTAAATGGCTCGATGCCCGGCAGCAATTGCAGCCAGCAGCGGAGACGACACGATGCTGTTGAGCACAATCGGATCGTCAATCTCGGCATGGTTGAGGATGAACTCGGCCAAGAGGGCACCCACCTGGTTGCCGGTGAGCTGGCGGTAGTGGCCGTCGGGCTCCGGCAGGGAAACGGCGAGACGATCGGTATCCGGGTCGCTGGCAAGAACCAGGTCGGCATCGATCGCAGCCGCCAGCTCGTGTGCCATGTCCATCGCCCCCGGCTCTTCGGGATTGGGGAATGCCAGGGTCGGAAACCGCCCGTCCGGCTCGAGCTGCGCTGCTACCGGGTGCACGCCTTTGAACCCGAACCGCTCCAGCGCAGCAAGCACGTAGCGCCCGCCAACGCCGTGCATGGCCGTGTAGACGATGCGCAGCGACCGATCACCTCCCACCGTTGGGAGCGCCTCGGCCAAGTCCATCAGATAATCCTCGAACAGGGTTTCCGGCACTTGCCCGACGTGGTCTCCAACGATCTGCGATCTGGGCACATCGACAGCGGGACCAACCCTCTCGATCGCTTGGGATATGCCGCGGTCGGCCGGCGGAACGATTTGCGCCCCGTTCTCCGCGTAGACCTTGTATCCGTTGTCCTCCGGCGGGTTGTGACTAGCCGTGACAACGACAGCAGCAATGGCTCCGAGGTGCCTGGCCGCGTACGCCACCAGGGGTGTCGGAATTGCATCATCAAAGGACTTGACGTCGAGACCGGCGGCGACGAGCACGGCGATGGCATCGTCCATGAAGACACTCGAGGACAGACGAGCGTCCCTCCCAACCACCACCGGCCCTCGATCGGCCGGCGACGATGCCAGGATGTGATCGGCAAGCCCTCGCGTCGCTCGAATCACGGTGGCGCGATTCATCCTGTTTGATCCGGCCTCGACCCTCCCCCGCAATCCTGCGGTGCCGAAACGCAGCGTCGCTCCCATGCGCTCCTCGAGCTCGGTCTCGTCGCCGGCGTCGACGATTGCCTGAAGCTCGGCGCGGGTGCTCGGGTCGGGGTCGCCCGCAATCCACCGTTCCGCTGATGCAGTGAGGTCGATCTGTCTGCCTCCGGGGTAGCCATTCACCCTTCGAGTCCGGCTCGGCCTCGAAGCGCTCGTCGTAGGCGTTGCCCTGCGGGTGACCAGCCGTGGTACATCGCGGTGAGGCTACCAAGCCGATTCGTGCCGCCGTTACGCTCAGCCGCCAATGACCGATCTCTCCCTCCTCGGCCCGGCTCAGAGGGAGACTGCGTTGACCCGGATGGCCGACGAACCGTTCGACCTGGCGATCATCGGTGGCGGATCGACCGGGATGGGGGCAGCCCTCGATGCCGCCTCCCGCGGGCTGTCTGTCGCGGTGATCGAGCAGCGCGACATCGCGTCCGGCACATCGAGCCGCTCCTCGAAGCTCATCCATGGCGGGCTCCGCTACCTGGAGCGGTTCGACTTCAGGCTGGTTCGCGAGGCACTCACCGAGCGGGGCCTACTCCTCACCAAGCTGGCGCCCCACCTCGTGTACCCGGTGCCGTTCATCTATCCGTTCCGGCATCGGGTGTGGGAACGCGCCTACGTCGCCGCCGGCGTTGCCGTGTATGACGCCCTTGCTGCTTCCGCCACCAACCCGCTGCCGAGACAGCGACAACTGTCGCGTCGATCGATGCTGGAGGCGTTCCCCGCGCTGGACGCCACAGCATTCGTCGGTGGGTTGCGTTACTACGACGCCGGCACCGACGATGCCCGGTTCGTGGTCGCGTTGGCGCGGACTGCGGCAAGGGAGGGAGCCGCCATCGCCACCAGCACCAGGGCGGTGGGTCTGCCTCGACAAGGAGGTCGGGTCACGGGTATCACCGGCGTCGACCTGGAGTCTGGTCGCGAAGTGACGATCCGCGCCGATGTCGTCATCAATGCGACCGGGGTGTGGACCGACGACGTCGAGCAGCTCGTCGACGACCCGGTGCCCGACGTGACCGCGTCGAAGGGCGTCCATCTCGTGGTACGTAGGGATCGCATCGACTCGTCGATGGGGCTCATCACCAAGACCAAGAAGAGTGTGCTGTTCATCATCCCGTTCGGCGAGTTCTGGCTGATCGGGACCACCGACACCGCGTGGACCCTCGACCTGGCCCACCCAGCAGCGTCCACTGGCGACATCGATTACCTGCTCGGTCAGGTGAACCGGCTCCTCGCCGACCCGTTGACCCGCGAAGATGTCGTCGGCGTGTACGCAGGGTTACGACCGCTGGTGACCGGATCACAAGCGGCAACCACACGGCTGAGTCGCGAACACGCTATCAGCCACCCCGCCCCCGGGATGGTCACGATCGCCGGGGGCAAGTTCACCACCTACCGGGTGATGGCCAGCGACGTCGTCGACGAGGCGCTCGCCGAGCGCAGAGGGACAATGCCCGTCAGCAGGACCGAGGATGTGCCTCTCGTCGGATCCGAAGGGTGGGCCAAGCGCTGGGAGGATCGCGCCAAGACCGCGGAGGATCGAGGCTTCCCGGTAGCAACCATCGAGCATCTTCTCCGCAGGCATGGGTCGGATACTGACCGGATCCTCGACCTGGTCGATGCCGACCCCGATCTGGGGAAGCGACTCGATCCGGAGGCGCCCTACCTCAAGGTCGAGGTGGTGTGGGCGGCCCAATGCGAAGGTGCGCTCCACCTCGACGATCTGCTGACCCGACGCACTCGCCTGTCGATCGAGGTCAGGGACCGCGGTGTCGCCGCCGCCCCCGAAGCGGCCCGGCTCGTCGCACCGATCCTGGGCTGGGACGGAGCCACCATCGCCAGGGAGATCGAACACTACGAAGCTCGCGTCGCCGCCGAGATCGAGTCGCAGTTGCAACCCAACGACCTCACCGCAGACGCGGCCCGGATGGGTGCCCCCGACGTGCGGCGGATGGGAAGGACATGATCGCCCGGCCTCTACTCACACACCGCAGTCGGCACGCACCGTTTCCTCTTCGAGGCGGCCGAACTCGACGCGCTCATAGGCAGCGACCGTGCGAATCTCCTTCTCGGTCATCCTGGGCGAAAACGAAGGCATCTCCCCCGTGATCGGCTTACCGGCAGAGCCGTAGGTGTCGCCCTTGGTTTCGACCCATCCCGCGGACCCGAGCTCCACCCATTCGACATGCTCCGAGCACTGGGGGAAGGTTCGGACAACATCGGCGAGGGGACCGCCGGCGCCGCCCTCGCCTGCGCTCCCGTGACAGGCTGCGCAGCCGTTGCTGGTGTACAGGATTCGCCCGTCGGCGAGAAGTGGAGTTCGGCTCGTGCCGCCGCAACTCACCACCACCACCGCGATCACAAGGAGCAATCCCACCGTTCGCCGGCTCATGACCGAGGAGGCTACTCAGCCGAGATGTCCTGCAGCAGCCTGCGCATGATCTTGCCGGAACGGGTCTTGGGCAGGTCGTTGGTGAAGACGATGCTCTTCGGCTTGGCGATCGGCCCGATCGTTTCTGCAACGTGGTCGCGTAGCTCGTCGATCAGCGCCTGGTCACCCGTGTACTCCCCGCGTAGCGTCACGAAGGCGGCGATCGCCTGCCCGCTGACCGGGTCGCTGCGGCCGACCACGGCAGCCTCTGCCACCGCGGTATGGGAGACCAGGGCCGACTCGACCTCGGTTGTCGAGATGTTGTGTCCTGAGATCAGCATGATGTCGTCGACCCTGCCCAGGAGCCAGTAGTAGTCGTCCTGGTCGCGCTTTACCCCGTCGCCGGGGAAGTACATCCCGGGAAAGCGCGACCAGTAGACATCGACATACCGCTGGTCGTCGCCATAGATGGTTCGCAGCATCGACGGCCACGGGTGGGTGAGCGCCAGGTAGCCACCGCCGGGTGCGGGCACCTCGACTCCGTTCTCGTCGACGACGACGGCACCGATCCCAGGAAAGGCGAAGGTCGCCGACCCCGGCTTGGTGGCGACCGCGCCCGGGAGGGGTGTGATCATGATCGCCCCGGTCTCGGTCTGCCACCACGTGTCGACGATCGGGCAGTTCCCCCGACCGATGTGCTCTCGGTACCACATCCAGGCCTCCGGGTTGATCGGCTCCCCGACGGTGCCGAGCAGACGCAACGACGACAGGTCGCGGCGCGCCGGGTACTCGTCACCCCACTTCATGAAGGTGCGGATCGCGGTAGGCGCGGTGTAGAAGATGGTGACCCCGTAGTCCTCGATGATCCGCCACAGCCGATCTTTGTCTGGCGTGTCCGGCGCCCCTTCGTACATCACACCGGTGACGCCATTGGCGAGCGGGCCGTAGACGATGTAGGAGTGGCCTGTGACCCATCCAATGTCGGCCCCGCACCAATAGATGTCGTCGTCCTTGATGTCGAAGACCAGATCGTGGGTGGTCACGGCTCCGGTGAGGTATCCACCCTGGGTGTGGACGATCCCTTTCGGCGTCCCCGTCGTCCCCGACGTGTACAGGATGTATAGGAGGTCCTCGGCGTTCATCACCTCGGGCTCCGAGCTCGTGGGCTGGCCGTCGACCAGGTCGTGCCACCACACGTCGCGCCCATCGGTCATGGGAGCATTGTTGGAGGCGCGCTCGACGACCACCACGTGCTCGATCGACGGGCTTGCCGCCACCGCCACATCGCCATTCTCCTTCAGGGGGAACACGGCACCTTTGCGCCACGAGCCGTCCTGGGTGACCAGCACCTTGGCCTGGGTGTCCTGAATGCGCTCGGCCAGCGAGTCAGAGGAGAACCCTCCGAACACCACGGAGTGGACGGCGCCGATGCGGGCGCAGGCGAGCATCGCGATCGGCAGCTCGGGGATCATCCCCATGTAGATGGCGACCCTGTCCCCCCGCTCGACGCCGAGCGATCGCAGCCCGTTGGCGAACCGGCATACCTCCTCGTGGAGCTCGGCATAGGTGAGGTCACGGGTGTCGCCCGGTTCTCCGATCCAGTGATAGGCGATCTTGTCGCCGATCGTGTCGAGGTGGCGGTCGAGACAGTTGTACGACAGGTTGAGCGTGCCGTCCTCGAACCACTTGAAGAACGGCGGGTTCGAGTCGTTGAGCCCGATGGTCGGCTCCGAGTACCAGGTGATC
>JACZST010000001.1:28217-43500 GCA_022574065.1 Acidobacteriota bacterium | reverse complement strand
AGATATCGAGAGGTCTCGATACTGCTTGAACGGTGACGGCCGGTTGTGGGGGTCGAGCCGCGGGAAGTTGACCAGCGGCCGAAGGGCCGGCGTGCCGTGCTTGGTCGAATGATGAATGACGTCCGCCGCGTCTCGGGTGTTCGTCATGTCAGCTTCTGCTCAATTAGGTGTGACATATCGCAGTTTGTCTATGGGGGTCAGGCTATGCGAACCAAAGCAGCGGCGACCATCAGTCTGAGTGGACTGCTGGTGCCGTCCTGGTGCCGAACCGTGTGTTTGGTGTCAACCGTAAGGCGTTTTCTCACACTGTGAACGAACTACCCAGCCAAGAAGTTTGAATGCCAATGTTTGGAGGCGACCATTAATTGAAGACCGTAGGCCTCTCGGGCTAGGGTCGGTCGAGGAAGCCGTTGGAGCCGCCGCGGTTACGTAAGGCCCATGACCGAGATCACTGTCTTCACTGCCCTTCGGGTACGGACCATGGAACCGTCGATGCCGACGGCTGACGCGGTGGCGGTGCGAGACGGCCGCATCGTCGAGGTCGGGACGCTCGAGACCTTGCGCCCGTGGCTGGAGAACCACGAGTACGAGATCGACGACACCTTCAGTAATCACGTGATCATGCCCGGCTTCATCGACCCCCATCTCCACCCCTCGATGGCCGCCATCCTGCTCCCTATGCACTTCACCACCGCGGTCGAGTGGACCCTGCCCTGGGAGGACGTGGGTGCCGTGGCCAGCCGCGCCGAGTTGCTCGATCGGCTCATCGACCTCGACGAGCGGATGGAACCCGACGAGCCCCTCTTCGCCTGGGGTCACCACCCCATCTGGCACGGCAACATCGACCGCGAGACACTCAACGGGATCTCGGCGACACGCCCGATTGTCGTGTGGCACCGCGGGTATCACTCCTTGGTGGTCAACGATGCCTGTCTCGTATGGATGGAGGTCGACATCGAGGCGGCCAGGCGTCATCCCCATGTCGACCTCGATCGAGGCACCTTCTTAGAAACGGGCCTCAACTTTGCCTACCGGTACCTCAACCACTTCCTCCTTGGCACCGAACGGTTTCGGGACGGACTCGACCGGATGCGCCAGGTGATCCACAGGGGCGGACACACCACGATCGGGGACGCCGCCATCGGGCTGTTTGGCTTCGAGGAGGAGTGGGAGCATCTCCTAGCCGTCATCGAGCGGCCCGACACGCCGTTCCGCATCCAACTGATGCCCTATGCCATGGGTCCCGAGGGTGACGAACGTTCCGATCAGGAGATGGTCGAACGGGTCCGTTCCTACACCGAGCGCAACACCCACCGACTGCGGTTCAGCGACCACGTGAAGATGTTCGCCGACGGTGGGTTCTTCGCCGAGCTGCTCATGCTGAAGCCCCCGGGCCATCTCGACGGTCGCCACGGGGAGTGGATGACGCCTCCCGTCCGGTTTGAGCAGATCGCCCGAGCATTCTGGAACGCCGGCATGAAGATCCATGTGCACTGCAGTGGTGATCTTGGTGTCGAGCTGGCGCTGACCACCCTGGAAAAGCTCCAGTTCGAGCTGCCCCGCTTCGACCACCGCTTCACGTTCGAGCACTTCGGCATCTCGAGCGCCCAGCAGGTGCGCCGGATGGCTGCTCTCGGTGCGCTGGCCTCGGTGAACGTGTACTACGTCTATGAGCTCAGTCGGGCCTTCGCCGACCACACCGTTGGCTACGAGCGGGCGTCACAGATGTCGCGGCTCGGCTCCCTGGAACGAGCCGGGGTTCCGTTCGCGCTGCACTCCGATTTCCCCATGGCGCCGGCCCAACCCCTGAACAACGCCTGGGTTGCCGCCAACCGCATTAACGAGTCAGGCGAGGTGATGTGCACTCACGAGCGAGCCTCGCTCGACGCAGCCGTGCGGGCCATCACCATCAATGCGGCCCACGTCCTGGGCCTCGAAGACGAGATCGGATCGCTCCGCTGGGGCAAGAAAGCCGACTTCACCGTTCTTGACGCCGACCCCTACGACGTCGGTGTCACAGAGCTGCGAGACATCCCGATCTGGGGCACCGTGTTCGAGGGTCAGAAGTTCCCGTTCTGACCCATCACCACCTGGCTGGCCGCCGAATAAGATCTCGTGCTGGTCACCGTCATCAGCGGCTACTCGGGGGCTGGCAACACGACAGTCATCAACAAATCGCTCGCTGGCCACACCCGGCCGTTGGAGAACCACGCCGTTCGGCCTGCTGGCGGTGTTGCTTCAGGAGGCGTCAGCACCCACGAAGACCCAATTCACATGACTGATAAACCGAAGATCGCGGGTTCAAGTCCCGCCTCCGCTACGAACGAAAGCCCTCGCGCTGCAAGGGCTTTTTGCCTTCGGGAGATCTCAGTCGCGAGAATGAGACGGGCATGACGCTCGCCTCAGACATACCTGCACTCACCGCCGTCGAGCTGGCGGCCTCGTACCGGTCACGAGAGCTGAGCCCGGTGGAGACCGCCAATGCGTTGCTGGACCGGATTGAGACCTTCGACGGTGCGCTCAATGCCTTCTGTCATCTTGACCCAGACGAGACCATGACGCAGGCCAGGGCTTCCGAAGACCGCTTCGCCGCCGGACAGCCTTTGGGTCCGCTCGACGGCATTGTGGTGGCGATCAAGGACATCTTCTTGACGAAAGCGTGGCCAACACTCAAAGGGTCACGGCTCGTGAATCCGGCGCAGCCCTGGAAGCACGACGCGCCGGCCGTGGCCCGGCTACGAGAAGGGGGTGCCGTGCTCATTGGCAAAACGACCACGCCTGAGTTCGGGTGGAAGGGCATCACTGACAGCCCACTGACGGGGATAACCCGCAACCCGTGGGACACGAACAGAACACCGGGCGGTTCGAGCGGAGGGAGTGCTGCGGCCCTTGCCATAGGCATGTCTCCGCTCGCGCTCGGCTCCGACGGCGGCGGATCGATTCGCATTCCAGGCGCCTTCACGGGAACGGTCGGGTTGAAGCCCACGTTCGGGCGGGTTCCCTACTGGCCGATGAGCCCGTTCGGCACCCTCGCTCACGCGGGACCGATGGCACGCACCGTCGAAGATGCTGCGCTGTTGTTCCAGGTGTTGGCCGGTTATGACCCGCGCGACTGGACCGCGCTTCCGACGAACACGGTCGACTTCCGGGCGGGACTCGAGGACGGCGTTGCCGGTCGTCGCGTCGCGTTCAGCCTCACGCTCGGCTACGCAGAGGTCGACCCCGAGATTGTGCTCCTCGTGACCGAGGCGGCCGAGGTTTTCGAGGCGCTTGGAGCGAAGGTCGTTGTTGACGATCCCGGTTTCACCGATCCGTTGCGTACCTGGGAAACACTCTGGTACCTGGGAGCAGCCGCGGTCGTGATGGGTCTGGATCCCGGGCAACGCGATCTACTCGACCCGGGACTGGCCGAGATCGCCGAAGAGGGTGCACGACTCACCGCAGTCGACTATTTGAGGGCTTTCCAGGAGCGGATCGACGTCGCCGTTGCCCTCAGTGCCCTGCTCGAGGACTACGACTTCCTACTCACCCCGACCATGCCTATCGCCGCATTCGAGGCGGGCGTCGAGGTCCCCACGGTGTGGCCCCACCAGCGGTGGCAGACGTGGTCGCCGTTCTCGCTTCCCTTCAACCTCTCGCAACAACCCGCCGTCACTGTGCCTTGCGGGCTCACGGCTGATGGCCTTCCGGTCGGCCTGCAGGTCGTGGCGGCCAAACACCGGGACCGTCTAACGCTGCAGGCAGCCTGGGCGTATGAAGCAGCTCGCAACAACGACGGCGTGTTCACCCGGCCACTGACCAGCGTTCGAGAGCCAAACCAGGGCTGAACTCGCGGCCGGCGCCAAGTCGTCGCGATACCTGATGGGAAGGAAAGGCGCACGCAGCCCCGGCATCGCTCCAACGCGAGCAGTAGCAAGGGTCTCTGTGTTTGGTTTCTCGACGCCCAATAAGCCGATTCGGTCCGGGGTGCCCACGTTCACCTCTGTTAGTAGGTGGCCCGACCGCCGGAGATGTCGTAGGCGTTGCCCGTGGAGAAGCTGCATTCATCCGACGCCAACCACGCGACCAGTGCGGCGACCTCTTCAGGCTGACCGACACGTCCCATGGGGATCTTCGCCACCATGTAGTCGATCGTCTCCTGCGCTACGCCCTCGAGCATCGGCGTTGCAATGACCGCCGGTGCGACGGCGTTCACGATCACGCCATCTTCAGCCACTTCCTTTGCGACCGATTTCGTGAGTCCGATGACACCCGCCTTGCTCGCAGAGTACGCACCGAGGTTGGGATTCCCCTCCTTGCCGGCGATGCTGGCAATGTTGACAATTCGTCCCCAGCCTCGCTCTCGCATCCCGGGCAGCACGGCGCGCATTGTGTTGAACGTCCCGGTGAGGTTCACCTCCAATGTCCTGGCCCAGCCTGCATCGTCGACTTCCCATACCGGGACGTTTGGTCCGGAGATGCCAGCGCTGTTGACGAGTACGTCAACCGGATCGAGGGAAGCCACCAGAGTGTCGATGGCAGCGGCATCGGATACGTCGACGTGGTGTGAGCTTGTCATCTGACGAGAGACCCGTTCGAGCTGCGCCAGGTTCGCGTCGACGATGGCGACCTCGAGTCCGTCCGCGGTCAAGCGGACTGCGCAAGCAAGGCCGATACCGCTTGCCCCGCCCGTGACGAGAGCGCGCCTCGGCACGGTCAGCGCTCCATGCGGAGCGAGTCAGCCCTGGTGTTGAGCTGGTAAACGCATGTGCTGTTCGTGATGTCGGCTCCTTACGTTGGCCGGATCGTGTACAAAGTCCCCTCTGTTGACCGGTCTGCGCCGGATTTGAGTATGGCACGAGGATTCGCTGCGTCATCGCCGCGTTCTGGGCACACGCAGCGTCGAACTCACCAAAGCGATGAGACCCGAAAGTGAGCCTCGCACAGAACGAGTAGCCTCATGTGATGCCGCAGGAGCGTTTCCTCGTTACCGGCGCGATGGGCTGCCTCGGTGCCTGGGTCACTAAGTTGCTTCTTGACGAAGGCGTCGATGTAGCGATCTTCGATTTATCGGATAACGACGCCAGATTGCGAGCGATCATCGACGATAACGATCTGGCTCGCGCGAAGCGCATCAAGGCCGACATCACCGTCCGGGGGCACGTTGGCGCGGCCGTGGCTGGACGGACACATGTGATCCACCTTGCCGCACTGCAAGTTCCCTTCGTCCGCGCCGACCCTGCACAAGGAGCAGCAGTGAACGTCACCGGCACGGTCAATGTCTTCGAGGCAGTGCGTGAGCACGGTGTCGAGCATCTCTCCTATGCCAGCAGCTTCGCCGTCTACGGCCACCCCCGGAACTACGACACCGACGTTCTGCCGGCGGGTGCGGCACGGTTGCCCGACACGCTGTACGGCGTGTACAAGATGGCCAACGAGGACACGGCTCGCGTGTTTTGGCAGGATGATGGCGTACCGAGCATCGGCTTGCGACCGTACACGGTGTTTGGTCCGCTCCGCGATCAGGGCCTGACATCGCAGCCCACTCTCTCGATCGAGGCGGCAGTGCGTGGAGAGCCCTACCACATCGAGTACGGCGGTACCGCCACGTACCAATTTGCGCCGGATGTCGCTCTTCAATTCATCATGGCTGCACGGGAGGGTGGTGAAGGGGCCGGCGTCTACACCCTCGGCGGCGACACCGTGTCGGTTGGCGACTTCGTATCCATCGTCCACGAGGTGACTGGGCGCAGTGACATCACTATTGGTGGCGGCAGCCTCCCGTTTCCCGGCCGAGGGGACGACGGGCCACTATTGGCGCGATTTGGTGTCGTGCCACATACTCCGCTCCGCGAGGCGATTGTGGCGACGGCCGAGTTCTTCGAGGCGAGGTTGTGACCGGGCGCGTTTGACGCCGACAGCCGCGAACTGAGCGTGGAACGCACCTGCCCCACTCCCACCCTCGAGTTGTCGAGCGTAGCCAAATCGCTCAGAGTCGACGCTCCGGTGGCTCGGCGTCTCTCCTTCGATTCACGCTGGTCTTGGACAATCTTTTCACTCTCGGGGTTGCCGACTCTGCTAGTCATCAGCTGTGATTGGCTATCAACGAAAGGAGCCCCCGTGATCAAGCTGATCGGAACCGCCTTCAAACGCGATGACTTCACGACGCGTGAGTTCTTCGACTACTGGCGTGATGTCCACGCGTCCATTTCGGCCGGCAGCGGCCCGCTGCGCGGCTATGTGGTTTCGGAGGTGCTGAAGAAACTGGAGAACCCGAACAACCCGACGGTTGAGGGCGAAGAACAAGTGGATGGCTTCGTCGAGCAATGGTGGGACGACGAGGAGACCATGAACGAATCGTTCGAATCCGAGAACGAAGCGGCCGCTTGGGAGGATGTGCTGAATTACGCAAAGCCCAATGGCAGATTCTGGATCGTCAAGGAGCACGTCTACATTCCTCCGCCCATTATGGGACCCGGATCGTTGACCAACAACGCCTGGCTAGCTTGAACCAATGACGGGCCACCAACCGGCTATCAGATCAACGAACCGGCCCTGAATCAGGGTAGGACGGAGCGTTCACCAGGCCTACCAAACATGCCTCGGGAAGGGTGCGGCGCCTTGGCGTTAACATCTTCAACATCGATCGGTCAACGATCGGTAGCGTCCCGGCAAGGAGCGGAATGACGACGACTTTCGGGATCTGCACGGATCAGAACCAGCCCTACGACACCCTGACCGAGCGCTGGAGGATGTTTGAGGAGCTCGGTTTCGACAGTGTGTGGGACACCGATCACTTCAATCAACCCAGCCAACCGACCGGTCCACTCTTCGAAGGATGGACCCTGCTTTCGGCGCTCGCCGTCCACACGACGTCAATTCGCATCGGTGTCCTCGTCTCCTCGAACACCTTCCGACACCCAGCTCTTCTGGCGCAGCAGGCGATGACTGTGGACCACGTCTCATCGGGTCGGCTCACGCTGGGGATTGGTTGCGGCTGGTACGAGGGGGAGCACCAGCGGATGGGTATCGAGTTCGATACGCCGCCGGAGCGGGTTGACCGCTTTCGGGAAGCAGTCGAGATCGTCGATTCGCTCTTGCGAAACGAGACGACCACCTACAACGGTGAGTACTACCAACTCGATCAGGCGTACGTGAGGCCAGGACCGGTCCAGCGCCCTCGCCCTCCCCTGATGCTCGCGGCACATCGCAATCACATGTTGCGGATCTGTGCCCAGTACGCGGATATCTGGAACTCGTTTGGCACGGTGGAGGAGATGGCGGAACGCAACAGCATTCTGAACGAGCACTGCGTGTCGATTGGTCGTGAACCGAGCGAGATTCGCCGCTCCTTCTACGGCTGGGCTTCAAAGATGACGGAGCAGGGCCTGCCCGACCCGTGGGAGAGCCCTGATGCGTTCGAGGAGGTCATCGAACAGTATCGGGCCATTGGGATCGACGACTTCGTGATCGACCAGCCTCGGCCGGATCAGCAGCGAACGCTGGAGCGGATCGCCGCTGACACCATCCCGCGGCTACGCCAGACAGGAAGCGTTTCAGTCTGAGACAGAAGGGAGCCTGATATGCGCTTGACGGAAGACATCTATCTCATCGGAGGTGGCTCGGTGACTGGCTTCGGCCTCACCTCTGGGTTCGATTGTCATGTGTATCTCGTCGACGGAGGAGACGCATTGGCTCTCGTTGATAGTGGGGTTGGGGGAGTTGTCTCTCTCTCGGAGATGGAGTCCAACATCCGCAGCCACGGGTTCGATCCTGAAGACGTCGAAACCGCATTCATCACCCACTACCACAGCGATCACGCCGGCGGTGGGCACCTGATCCGAGACCGGTGGGGAGCTCGGCTCGCGGTGTCCAGTGACGCTGTGGCCGTGCTCGAAGCCGGGGATGAAGTGGCGAATGGTCTCGCCGCTGCACGCGAGGCGGGCATCTATCCAGATGACACCCGCTTTCACCCAACACCGATTGACGATTCACTTTCCGATGGCGACGTGCGGCGGGTTGGATCGGCCACGTTTGAGTTCATGGCAACCCCAGGGCATTGCGCGGGCCATGGCTCCTATTTGCTGACAAGCGGGAGCGGCGCAACGACACTCTTCGCTGGGGATTCGCTGTTCTGGGCGGGGAGGATCTTGCTGCAATCGGTGCCGGACTGTGATCTACAGAAATCGCTCGCGTCAATTGAGCGGATGGCCGCAACGAGCTTCGAAGCATTCCTGCCAGGACACGGGGCCCTCACCGTCGCCAACGGCCAAGCCCACTTCGCTATGGCTAAAGCGGAGATCGACAAGCTTGGGGTCCCGAAGAACCTGTTGTGATTCTTCAACACCGTCTACGCAAGTTTGGTCTCACCGGCAGATCTTCTTGTGAGCGCAGCAAACCGCACGACCCACCCGTGAGAGGGAGCTATGGCGACCAACGATGCCGGAGTGAGCCTTGTCGACCGAGCGCTTCGTACCACCCGTGAGCGCATCCTCGACGGAACCTATGCACCTGGTTCGCGGCTTCGCCTCCACAGCATCGCCGAAGAATCAGGTGTAAGCCTCATCCCGGCTCGAGAGGTGCTACGCATTCTCGAGCGGAGCGGCTCGTCGTGACTATCCCTAACAAGGGTGCCCGCGTTTCCGAGCTGTCCATACAGGACGTGCGAGCCCTCTACGCAGTCCGAATCACTCTCGAGTCGGAAGCGGTGAGAACAGCCCGGCCGCTTTCGGCCGACGAGGCCAAACCTCTGCGCTCGATCCTCAACGATATTCAAGTCGCACTCGACGCCGGCGACAGACCCAAGGCCATGCGCCTGCACCGTCAGTTCCATTTTGCTCTATATGAGCGCAGCGAATCTGGCTGGTTGCCCTATTGGGCTGACATCTTGTGGAAGCATGCCGGGCGTTACCAATGGGCTTCACTGCCGCTCCCACATGACGGCGCGGATAGCGAGCATCGCGAGGTGATGGCGGCTCTGGAGAAGGGCCACAATGAGGAAGGGCCGCGGGCTCCGCGTCGCCACCTGGAGACAACGGCCCGGCAGTCGAGGAGTCCTCTCGCTCCATTCCAGAAGGTTCGTTGGCCGACGCCTAAGTGCCCCCCCAACGCAAGTGTGGTCGCGTTGGAGAGCACTAAGCCTGTAGGAACCGCAGAATCGTGTCGATTGAATCCTCGGGCCGCTCGATGTAGTGGCCGTGTCCGCTCCCCTCGAAGATGGCCAGCTCGGCCTGCGCAAGGTGCTCAGCGACATAGCGCGCACCTGCCCCTTCGGGTCCCATGTCGAGTGGCGTCAGGATGTCCTCGGATCCGACCATCACCAATGTGGGTGCAGTCACTTGATCAAGTGACGTCGTGACGTCGGTGTCGATCATCGCCTGACAGGCATCGATGAAAACATCTGTTTCGACGTTGCGGGCGGTGACGTCCCTCATGTCGGCCAGCAGAGCGTCCTCTGAGATGCTGTCGAGGTAGGCACGGGAGAAGGCCTTGGTGAGCAGCTCTCGTGCCAGCTCCTCTGACGCGACACCGTAAGCAGAGGCGACGTCCTGCCAAACCCGAAAATGGAGCTTCGCCATCTCGTCACACCTCGCTACGGCGCCGGCACCCAGCAGCAGTTTTTCCACTCGTTCCGAGTACATGGCGGCGAAGTTGATCGCGATGAAACTCCCCATTGAGCCGCCGTGGATATGAGCCTTTTCCAAACCGAGGGCGTCCATGAGCGCGACCAGGTCGTCACTCCAGGTGGACAAGGTGTACTGCTGCTCTGGACGATTGCTCAGCCCATAGCCGCGGTGGTCGTAGTCCAGGACTCGGTAGTGCTCAGAAAGACGCGGCGTGATCGTGGCATAGCCTTCGTGGGCACTGACGGCACCACCCACCTGGATGACGGTCTCGCCGGCTCCGTTGAACTCGTACCAGAGGTCAACCTCTCCGATCGATACCTTTGGCAAACCCGCAACCTCCTCACGTCAAGGCCGATCGGGACTCTATATGATGCGAAACGTCCCGAACCGAACAAGAGGTTGGGCGCCGTGGCGATAATCCAAGTCAACGATGTTCAGCTCTACTACGAGGTCAACGGTGCCGGAAGTTGGGTCATGCAAGTGCCAGGTGCCGTCTCGGGTCACGCCGGTTACGCAGCAGTGACACCCGCGATGGCAGAGAACTTCAAGGTTCTCGACTACGACCCGCGTGGCTATGGCGCATCGGACCGACCGAAGCAGGATTACACGTTCGATGTCTGGGCCGCCGACATGGTCGGCTTGCTCGACTCTTTGGGGATCGAGCAGACGCACGTACACGGCGGGTCCATGGGCAGCACTCTTGGGTTGTATTTCGCAGCGCGGTATCCGGATCGGGTCCGTGGCCTAGTGCTCAGCGGCTGCACCGCGAAATCCGATTTCATGGCGCGAGCTCAGTACGAGGTATGGAAGGCGCTGGCACGTGCCTACGGCATGGCGAGTCGCGAGCTCGCATACGAGCTGGCCTCAAAGGCGGTGAATCGCTACATGTTGGAGGGGCCCGACGGCGGCGAGGATCTCGTCGATGCCATTCAAGATCTCGCCGGCACCTTCGTCGATGTCGACGTGTTCTGTGATGCCTGCGATGCCTTGATCACTGTGGATGTGACGGATGAGATAGCGAACGTCAACGCGCCAACGTTGGTGATCGTGGGCGACGTGGATATGCTCACACCGGCGATCCAGGGGAACACGGGCGCCGGTGGTCGTCAGATCTACGAGCGTCTCACTGCAGCGGCCTTCACTGAATACGTAACCATCGAAGGCAGCGGACATGCCAATCTGATGGATTCTCCTGATCAATGTCTCGCCGCGATCGTTCCGTTCCTTCAGCGAGTCGATGCCGAACTTGGGGCTTGACGGCTGAGGTCAGGTGGGGCTGGCCACTGACGCTCTGACCGGATTTGTCAGAGCGCCGATGCCTTCGATTTCGACCGTTACCGAATCACCATCGCGCAGGTACTCCGCCGGTTCTCTGGCAAAGCCGACTCCGCTCGGTGTCCCTGTAGAGATCACCATTCCTCGCGGCAGGGTGATCGATCGACTCAACATGCTCACCAGGTCTGGAACCGAGAAGATGAGCTCAGAGGTTCGCGACTCCTGTTTGACGACGCCGTTCACGGTGAGCCCGATTCTCAGGTCGTCCGCGGCACCGAGCGCTGCTGTCGTTGTGATCCACGGTCCCATTGGCTTGAACGTGTCGAACGACTTTGCTCGAGTCCATTGGCCTTCGTCGAGCTGGACATCCCGTGCGCTGACATCATTGACGATGGTGTATCCGTAGACGTGATCAAGGGCGTCATCCACCGCGATGTCTCGTCCTGGCACCCCAATGACGATCCCGAGCTCGGCTTCCCAGTCGACCTTGTCCGTGAACACAGGCAGTATGATCGGCAAACCCGGATCGAGAATCGCACTGGCCAGAAGCCCAAACGTCACAGGGGCGGACGGTGTGTCCATGCCAGATTCCGCAGCATGGTCACGGTAGTTGAGGCCTACTCCTATGAATTGCGGCGGATTTGGTATCGGCGCTCGAAGCCTCACAGTCTCCAGCGGCACGGGTTCACTCGATTCTCTGCGCCTGGAGGCAAGTTCTGCCGGTGAGAGCTGAAGCGGGGAATCGTCGAGACCAGCCGGGAAGAAGAGACCCTCGTCCACGAAGCCCCAGCTGACCTCGCCGTGATGTACCGCGCGCGCGATGTGCATGCCAAACCTCCTGCAAGTCCGGCATTGTATATTCTTTGGCCCACCGCCGGATCCCTCCGAGAGAGGCACTTCTAACGAGATTGCAACAACCATGACCCGTGCTCCGTTGCCTGTCTTCAACACGTGAGCTCCGATCTTTTGATTCGCGGGGGTATCGTTCATGACGGCTCGAGACGCAAACCTCAGACTGGCTTCGTCTTGATAAAAGACGGCATCATCGCAAGTGTCGGTAGCTCGCCATTAGGTAATGGTTTCAGTGCGGATCGCGTTATCGAGGCCGACGGCGCTGTGGTTGCTCCCGGGTTCATCGACACCCACACCCATTCCGACGCCTTGCCGTTCCTCCTTGGAGATCACGACGATCTACGACTCGGTTCCGTTCGCCAGGGGGTGACCACCGAGATCGCCGGCAACTGCGGATTCAGCCTCTACCCGGTCACCACAGGAGGCGAGGCCGTCGGCACGGATATCGCAACACTCTTTGGTCCCGACACCACGGTCTACCCGGACCTTCTCTCCTACGCCGATGCGGCGACGAAAGGCGGAATGGCGGCCAACCTGGCGACGCTGGTCGGTCACGGCACGGTCCGGGCGACGGTCGTCGGATTCGATGATCGTCCGACTGAAGCAAACGAGCTCGACCAGATGGCATCCCTCGTCGACGTGGCTCTGTCGCAAGGAGCGCTCGGTTTCTCCACCGGACTGATCTACGCACCGGGCTGCTACGCCCCAACCGACGAAATCGTTGCTTTGGCGAGCGTTTCAGCCGACCACGGCAAGCCGTATGTGTCCCATATTCGGAATGAGATGCGAGGCGTTTTTGATGCGCTCGACGAGGCCCTCGATATCGGACAACGTAGCGGCGCGGCGGTCCACGTCTCTCACCTCAAAGCAGGTGGTCCCCCGGATCTCGGCGGTGGCCCCGCCCTCGTCGACAAGCTCAAACGTGCTCGACGCCAAGGCCTCGATGTGACGTCGGACAGCTATCCCTACACCAAGGGAAGCACCGTGCTTCGCGCACTGTTGCCTCCAACCGCCTCCATCGGAGGCATCGAAGCAATGCTCAGTCGTCTCTCGACTCCGGAAGGTCGGGCGAGCGTTCGAGCAGGTCTTCAAGAGTCCGACTGGCAGAACTTCCTAGAGGACCGCACGTGGTCGGAAGTAACGATCGCCTACGCACCGGCGACGCCCGAAATCGAGGGGAAGACGGTCGATCAGATCGCAAGGGAGCGCTCCGTCGACCCGGTCGACGCAGCTTGTGACGCCCTGATCGCCAATCAGGGGGCAGTGGTCGTCGTGATCGACTTGACCAGAGAGGAAGACGTGGTCGCTTGCCTCTGTTGGGAGGGTGCCATGGTGGGATCGGATGGAATACCCATACCGGGCAAGCCGCACCCTCGATGGGCCGGCAGCTTCTCCCGAGTTCTTGGCGATCTGGTTCGCGATCGCGGTGTGCTCTCCCTCAACGAGTCGATCCACCGGATGACCGCGGCGGCTGCGGCGCGGTTTGGTCTCAGCAATCGAGGTCGTATAGCCGAAGGAGCAGCGGCTGACATCGTGATCTTTGACCCTGAGACCGTGAGCGATCGTGCTACGTACGCCGAACCACTCGCGGAGCCCGTGGGTGTTAACCATGTGATCGTCAACGGGGTGCCGGTGATAAACGACGGCGTCGACACCGGCCGACGTCCGGGCCACTTCTTGCGAAAGGAATCAACCACAACAGCGCGTCCCGGGAGAACCTTGACGTGAGCGAAAGCGAGGACCAAACCAATGCCGTTCCAACAGCTTGCCACTGGTATCGAGGTCTATTACGAGATCGCAGGTGACGGACCACCACTTCTCCTGATTATGGGCACCGCTGCGGATCACTCGACGTGGAATCTGCAGGTCGAGGCTTACAAAGCCCACTTCACCGTCATCACTTATGACGCCAGGGGCACCGGTCAGTCGACCCGTCCGATCGACAAGGATGACTATTCGATGCGCATCCTCGCCGATGATGTGGCGGCCCTGCTCGAAACCATCGGCATCGACGAAACGCACGTGTCCGGTTTGTCGCTCGGGAGCGCCACCGCGCAAGAGCTTGCGATCAATCATCCTCACAAGGTGAAGACGCTTCAGCTCCATTGCACGTGGGGTCGATCCGACGAGTGGTTCATACGCATGATCGAGACCAATGAGCTACCTGTGCGCCACGATGATTTGGCGAGCTATATCAGGACCGCCTTGCTCTGGGTTGCCAGCCCGACCTTCATCAATGATCAGCCCGAGGACGTCGAGGCCTTCGAGTCGGCGTTCATCGTGGACAACCCACATCCTCCTTCGAAAGAGGGCATGATCGGCCACTTCCACGCAGATAAGACCCACGACGCACTCGACCGGCTCCACCAGATACGCGTGCCAACCCTGATCACATCGGGTGAGGTGGATTGGCAGGTCCCGACACGGTATGGGTTGCAGGTGCAAGAACGGATCGCGGGAGCAACTATGCACATCTTCCGCGGCTCACACTCGAGCCACATCGCCTTCCATGAAATGGCGGACGAATGGAACGAGTTCACGCTTCATTGGCTCTTGCGCGCCGAAACGCTTGGTCGGTGACCCTTTATCAGTGGGCGGTCCAGCCGCCATCAACGGGGAGGACGACGCCGGTTATGTAGCTCGCGGCATCCGAGGCGAGGAACAAAACAGGGCCTTGAATCTCGTGGAGCTTGTCCCAGCGCCGCATCGCGACTTCGTGGTTCAGCACCCGCATGGCGTGCTCGGAGTGCTGCGGCCACAGTGGATGTCTCGCCTCTGGTGTCATGAGAGATCGCGGAGGCCTGTTCTGTGAGTTTTACTTCGTTTGTTGCGGTGAGAACGACGTTGGCTCCAACCCAACTCAAGGCTTCGGCGATCACAGCACCGAGCCCCCGCGAAGCTCCGGTCACGATGGCGGTCCGCCCGTCGAGGCGGAACTGGCTCAGCGGATCAGGTGCTGTGTGCTTCGTCGTAGCTGGGTCCTCCCGTGTCTTCGACCCAATAGCGGCGGGCCCAGCCGACACCGTGCCATGTCTTTGTCGCAGACGGAGTCATCTTGATCAGCCAGCGGGGCTGACTGAGTGTCGAGGTCAGGTACGTTGGACCGTCCGGTCCCAGATAACGGTAGGACATGTCCTCGGCGACCTTGACCCAGGCGCCGCCGACGTTCGGCTCCTCGACGATTTCGGCAACACCTTCGAAGTAGACCTTGGGGATGAGGCTCCCTTCGTCGGAGTCTCCTTCGAAGGTGTTGCCGTCGATCACGACCGATATACGTGGATCGTTCTTGATGTACTCGCACCACACCGACCGCTGGCGGCCAACGAGCCAGATCGACTCTCCGTCCCACTGGTACCACACCGGCATGACATATGGTGAGCCATCAGGCTTGAGGCAGGCGAGTCGTGCCAGCGGTGCCCCAGCGAGGAACTCAGTCATGTGCTCGGCGGTCATGCCACCCATTGCTCCGCGATATTCCTGATCGTCGGCCATCAGCTGCTCCTTGTGCTCGACGTGACTATGGCTTTGTAACCGCCCATTAGCTGGTGTGG
>JACZST010000001.1:2188-28207 GCA_022574065.1 Acidobacteriota bacterium | reverse complement strand
TGGACCTCCTCATATGTTGGGCCTTGGTCGCTCTCCACCCAATACTTCTTTGCCCAGCCGATCCCCTCCCACGTCTTCAGGTTGTCTGGAGTCACCTTGATGAGCCAACGAGGTTGCTGAAGCGTTGGCACCATGTACGACGGTCCGTTCGGGCCCAAATATCGGAGCGCCATCTGCTTCGCGATTTCAACCCACTGACCACCGACATTGGGTTCTTCCACCACCTCGGCCGTGCCCTGAGCAAACACCTTCGGCATCTCGAAATGGCGGTCGTGCTCCGAATCGTCGATAGAGGTGTCATCAATGACGATGCCGACCTCCTTCCTCTGGCTCATGTGGCGAGCCACCTCTGATCGCTCCCGGATCACGAACCAAAAGCTCTCTCCGTCCCAGTGATACCAGAGCGGCACAACATACGGGCGGCCATCTTCGTCGAGCACCGCAACGTGGGCGTTGGTTTGACCCGAGAGGTAGAGGTTCATGCGTTCCCCGTCCATGCTGCCGATCTTGCCGCGCCAGTCCTCTGTCATATGCCTCTCTCGATGTCCGTATTTGTCGAGAATATATATCATCTGACCACGGAATGCCTCAAGGCGCGTTTATAGAATCAGCCGCGACGGAGGTTGACCGTTCGACGAGTGCTAGGAAAGAACGTGACGAGCGACGGCAGAGCAGGCGAGTCGGTGGTACTCGGCGACGACGTCGTTCTGTCGGTTGACGATCTGGTGAAGACCTTCACGGTGGGAAGGTTTTTCGGATCCGGAGAGAAGGGAGAAGTGTCGGCTGTTGCCGGCGTGTCATTCGACATTCATTTCGGACGGACGATGGGGCTGGTGGGGGAGTCGGGTTGCGGCAAGTCCACTACTGCGCGCTGCATTCTTCGCCTCATCGAACCGACGTCGGGAAAGGTCTACCTGCAGATGCCGCTCGAGGGCGAGGGGCGGGAGAGCATTGACATTATCGCGGCCGACCGCAAGCAGCTCCGGGCGCTGCGCAGACAGATGCAAATCGTCTTCCAGGATCCCTTTGCATCGTTCAATCCGCGGATGACGATCGGACAGACGCTGGATGAGCCACTAAGGGTCCACACCTCGCTGACGGTGAGCGAACGACAGGTCAAGGTCAATGACCTCCTGCAGATGGTCGGCCTCAGCCCCAGCTGGGTGGACCGATTTCCCCACGAGTTCTCTGGAGGTCAGCGCCAGCGTGTCGCGGTGGCGAGGGCGCTGGCGCTCAACCCAAGCTTCCTCATCCTCGATGAACCGGTGTCTGCGCTCGACGTATCGATCCAGGCGCAGGTGCTCAACCTGCTCGAGGAGCTGCAAGACGATCTCGGCGTGACGTACCTCTTCATCGCCCACGATCTCGCCGTGGTTCGTCACATCTGTGACGACGTGGCCGTTATGTATCTGGGAAAGATCGTCGAGTGGACGACTACGGACGAGCTGTTTCGCCAACCCATGCATCCTTACACGCATGCGCTGCTGTCCGCGGTACCCGTCCCCAGCCCCAAGTTGGAGCGCAAGCGCTCTCGCATCCTCTTGGAGGGCGATGTGCCGAGCCCGCTCAACCCACCGTCCGGGTGTCGCTTCCACACTCGATGCCCTGTGGGTAAAGACAAGGAGATCTGTGCCCGTGAGGAGCCGCCCCTCAAGGAGCTTCAGCCGGGTCACAAGGTGGCGTGCCACTTCCCTGAGGCGAAGGCCATTATCTGATATGGGCTGGCAAGACCTTCGTGACGGCAATCCCGTCAAGGAGCGACTCGCGGCGGGAGGCACCGTTGTCGGATCCTTTGTGCGCATGTCCTCGGTGGAGGTCACGGAGGCGAGTGCGCATGCTGGCTGCGACTTCGTGATCATCGACGCTGAGCATGCTCCTGCGACCTGGGCCCAGCAATCAGCCATGATCATTGCCGCCGAGGCGGCGGGGACAGTGCCCATTCTTCGGGTCTCGAACTGGTCGAGAGACCTCATAACCCGTGCACTCGACGCAGGTGCTCACGGAGTCATGGTGCCTCAGATCGAGACTACTGAGGCGGCGGAAGCTGCGGTGGCTGCCACACATTACGGGCCAGGTGGCACGAGAGGGGTGGCGGCCAATCGCCGTTCCGGCTATGGGCTCAAGATGTCATATCCGGAATATGTGGAGGCGTCGAATCGGTCAACGCTGGTTGCTCTGCAAGTGGAGACTATGGCCGCGGTCGAGCGAGTCGACGAGATCGCGGAAGTTCCCGGCATCGATTGTCTCTTCGTAGGTCTCGCCGATCTCTCAACCGACCTGGGGATTGCCGGAGCGTGGGATGATCCTGCCTTGGTCGACTACGTCGAGCGTATCAATGCGGCGTGCCGTCGAAACGAGATCGCGTTCGGCCTCCCAGTGCCCAACGGCGACCTTGCTCGCTACTGGATGGAGCGAGGAGCGCGCTTCGTCGCCACCGGTGACATCGGGGTCTTCGCCAATGCCATGAAGGCCTTCATCGAGGAGGTCCGCGGATTCTCCGACTGACGCGTGATCACACCTCGTTTTACTTCGATGCGGAAACCGATCCGATCGCCACCGTTGAGCCTGGAACCACTATCACTGTCGAGACGCAGGATGCTCACAGCGGCACGATCACAGGGCCCGACGTCGTCTATCGAACGCTCGAGGATGTCATAGAGAGAGTTGGCGGCACCAATCCAGTGACCGGTCCCATCGCCATAGCGGGAACCCGACCCGGAGATCTGCTCACGATCAGAATCGACCAGGTCGAGGGTGCCCCCATCTCAGGGTTTGGCTACATGACCACGACGCCGACACTCCATCCCGACTTCGAGGCCGAGACTGTGATCTGCACCCGCCACGGTGATGAGGTGGAGATCCCGACCGCTCTTGGGGTTCGTCGCGTTCCGTACCGTCCTTTTGTAGGAACGCTTGGCGTAGCTCCTGACGGGCCGCCCGTCGAATCGTTTCGTCAGCGTGACGACATCATGGGAAATGTGGACCTCCCGGAGGTCTCGGCGGGGGCGGAGATCGTACTCCGCGCCAATGTCGTCGGCGGTCTCATTTCGCTCGGCGACGCCCATCTGGCTCAGGGCGATGCCGAAATCCATCGCTCTGCTATTGAAGCTCAGGCGGACGTGGTGCTGACCATCAACCGCTACGATCCCGAGGAGCTGAGCTATCCCGGACTCCCGCAGGTGAACACCGACCTCGAGCTGGGGAGTGTGGCGCCCGGCCCCGGACACCTCGAAGATCTGGTTCGACGTGCCTACGACGATCTCGCCGAACGGCTTCAGCGTGACTACGGCTACTCGTTACCGGACGCGTTCCGCCTCTTGGGTGCGGTGGGTACTGTTCGCATCGGGCAAGTCGTACCGCCCGTTTATTCGGCCATGGCCAAGATCAAACGTCGCTTCGTGGAGGATCCGACATGAAACCGTCCCTAGCCGCAACCTCACTTCCCCGATCCGGGATTCGGGAAATCATGGAGTTGGCGTCGACCATCCCGGACGCGATCCATCTCGAGGTCGGAGAACCCAATTTCAAAACTCCCGAGCACATTTGTGAAGCGGCAGACGCCGCCGTCTCGGCCGGCTTCACCAAGTACACGCCAAACGCCGGTATTCCCGAACTGCGCGACGTCTTGGTAGGCAAGGTGCGAGAACGCAATGCGATTGAGGCAGATGCCGATCAGATCGTCGTCACTGCAGGAGCCGTGGCCGGCCTCTTCAGCACGTTTGCGGCGCTCGTCGATCCGGGCGATGAGGTGCTCATCAGTGATCCGGCTTGGCCGAACTATGCCCTCATGTTGCAGCTGCTGGGCATACGGCCCGTTCGCTTTCCCCTTGACCCGAAGCAGGGACTGGTGCCTACGCCGGCCACCATTGAGCCACGTATCACCCCAGGCACGAAGGCGCTGTTGCTGAACTCCCCGGGTAATCCAACCGGGGCCGTCACACCCCGTGAGACGCTTCACGAGCTGATCGAGCTTGCTCGGACGCACGATCTGTGGGTGTTGAGCGACGAAGTCTACGACGAGATGTGGTTCGACCAACCACCCACGAGCGCGGCGCTGCGCGATCCTGACGAACGCGTCATCACGTTCTTCAGCTTCTCGAAGACCTATTCGATGACAGGTTGGCGGGTGGGCTATCTAGTGGCCGCTCCCGACGTCGTCGAATACATCATCAAGACCCAGGAGCCCATCACATCGTGCGTCAATGCTCCGGCACAGATGGCCGCAATCGCCGCTATCACCGGTCCCCAGGACTGCGTAACCGAGATGCGCGATGCCTACCGGAGCCGCCGTGACCTCGTCGTTGAGATCTTGGAAGGGGATGAGATCGGCTACGTACGGCCTTCGGGAGCGTTCTACGTCATGATTGACATCCGACAGAGCGAGATGGACAGCGTTTCGTTCGCCCGGAAACTGGTCGTCGACCTCGGCGTGGCTACGGTCCCGGGGACCGCCTTTGGGCCCGACAGTGGTTCGTTTGTGCGCGTCTCATTGGCAACGGCTTCCGATCCTTTGCGCGAGGGCGTCACTCGGTTGGCAGCGGCAATCAAAGACTGGGGGTCGTGACCGCTCAGAAGTTGAACAATGACAGTGCGGTGCCACCCCGGATCGCAGCCCGTTCCTCGTTTGTGAGATCGGGGAGGTGGGCGTCAACCAGTGCCAGGGTCTCCCCATATCCAGGTTCCTCCTGTATCCACGGCCAATCCGACGCCATCAGCATGCGATCGGCGCCGAAGGCCTGGTAGATGCGCTGAGAGACCTCACGGAGATCGAGATACGGATAGGGCGCGTGGGTGAAGGCGTAGTGGCCGGAGAAGTGGACGTACAGCGTCTCGTGTTTGGCGGCGAGCAGTTCGGCACGCTCTAGTGAGGGCGGGGGAATCACCTCGTTGAAGCGAGGCCGCCGGTACTCGTCGAAGCTCAGCTCCACGCTGATGTCGGGGGAGAAAGCAAGATGGTTCATGACGACTTTCAGTCCCGGCAGGAGCTCCATCGCTCGATCGAGCATTTCGACCTGGTCGGGGGGTCCGTAGAACCATACTTTGATATCACGGTCCCGCATCGCCTCGAGAAGTGGGAACACGCGCATGGCTTCAGGATCCGACTCAGGGTCAGCGCCGAGACCGTAGAGACGCATGCCCTGTATCCCGGTCTGCTCGATGCGCCGCTCCAGGTCGGCCACAGGGTCCTGGACCTCGTAATCGTGCATCCCCACGCCGGCGAATCTGCCTTGGAACTCCGACAGGATCTCCCCCAAATAGTGGTCCTCGTGAGACAGCGGCACCACGACGGCGTGGTCTACTCCGTTTGCGTCCATGGCATCGAGGAGCCGACCTGCAGACTCTTCCCGTTCCGCTGGCGCCATGTCGTCGTACGTCACTCTCGGATAGTCACTTGATAGGGCCTTGAACAAGTGGAGATGTCCATCGACTACCGCCATATTGCACTCCTCTCTCAACCGGACTCGGTCTCAGTCGCGGCTGCGATTTGTTCGGCTCGAGCCGCGATCTCGTCGGCGTGATCGGCGATGAAAGCAAGATGATGCCCAGTCAGATAGCGACGCATAAACATGGTCATATGCTCCATGATTTGCGGCCGTTTTCGTATCAGTTCCGGGCCCGATTCGTCGGCACCCGTCGAGACCAGCAGCTTCTGGCCCCGTAGGCGTCCGTAATAGTCATCGACGAAGGTCGACGACTCAGCGTCCTTGCTGCCGTATGTGATCATCCGCATCGCTGGTTTCGATTGGTCGATGTCCAGATTCAGGTCCTCGGCCGGAACCGGGCTCACCGCGATCTGGGCTGGGGCACCCCAACGCTCGTCAATGAAAAAGCTGGCGTGGGCCATCCGTCCGTAGCTCACCAGACCCACTGGCCCAAAAATGGCGCGGATTTCGCCGAGCATTCCTCTCAGGTCGTCGATAGCCGACAATGGGTCCGGCTCTCCTTCCGACAGACCATGACCCCGCAGGTCCATGCTGATAACGCGAAAGCCTTGACCGGCCATTTGAGAAGTGACGGGGACCCAAGCGTCGAGATCTGCGTCGAAATCGTGGACGAATACGATTGGAGGGCCATCGACGGAGAACTCATGCCCCCGAAGCACCAAGCCAGATTCCAGGGCTATGGCGACGGGGATCGGGCCGGATGGCATCTCGGTACTCAGGCGACGAATGGCTGCGGATTGAAGCAGCGGAGCGGCCGCCCGGCGTTGATCTCCAGCTCGGGTCGCTCCTGCCAGCAACGGGACAGCGCATAGGGGCAGCGCGGGGCGAAGCGACAGCCGGGCGGCATCATCTGTGGCGGCGGAACCACGCCCGGAATCGGGATCAGCTTCTCTCGCTTGACGCTGATATGAGGCAAGGCGTGTAACAAACCTTGGGTGTAAGGGTGCTTCGGGTCCTCGAACAACTCGTCGACCGGAGCCTGTTCCACGATTTCGCCCGCGTACATCACGGCCACTCGGTCGGCGACCCCTGCGACCACCGCGAGGTCGTGAGTAATCAGCAGGATCGACATGTGCCGCTGGCGTTGCTCCTCGAGCAGCATTTCGAGAATCTGGGCCTGGACCGTGACGTCGAGGGCGGTTGTCGGCTCGTCGGCGATCAGAAGGTCGGGATCGAGGACTAACGCCGTGGCAATCAACACTCGCTGCCGCATGCCTCCGGACATTTGGTGAGGGTAGGAGTCGAGCCGCTTTTCGGGGTCGGGTAGGCCGACCTCTTGCAGCGCTTCTAGTGCCATGGTTCGTGCGGTGTTGGTGTCCAAATCGCGATGAGCCTTGATCACCTCCGTCATCACACTGCCGACACTGAAAACGGGATCGAGTGACGTCAGAGGATCCTGGAACACCATGGCAATGTCCTCTGCCCGCACTTTGCGCATCTCCTTGTCGCTCAATGTCAGCAGGTCATTTTCTTTGAATTGAATCTCTCCTCCAATCGCTCTGACGGGTGGAGTTGGGAGCAGGCGCATGACTGACAACGCGGTAATGCTCTTGCCGCAGCCGGACTCGCCGACCAGGCACACGATCTCGTTGGGGAAGATGTCGAGCGACAGGTCGCGAACGATGTCGAATCGATCCTCGCCTTGCGATACAGCCGTGCGGAGATTTCGAATCGAGAGGAGCGTCTCGGCCGGACTGCGCGCCTGCTGGGTCGAGCCGATTTTCGACGGCACCGTCTGCGCCACGGCTACGTCTTACGCAATCTTGGGTTGGCGAGTGAGTAGCCGATATCGGCGGCCCAGTTGCCCGCCACGACGATGGCGACCAACACCAATGAGAAGAACTGCGCCACCGGGTAATCCCGCCTAAGTACGGCATTGACGAGCACCTGTCCAAGCCCCGGCCAGCCGAAGATTGTTTCCACGACGAGTGCGTAACCAACGATCTGGCCGATACGGAGACCCATCAAGGAGATGATCGGGATGAATGATGCACGCAGCACGTGCTTGTTCACCACTCTGGCTTCGGAAAGACCACCGGCGCGCAGGGTGCGCACGTGGTCGCTTTCGAGGTTCTCCAGCATGGCTGAGCGCGTCATGCGCACGGTTAGGGCGATGCCTTCGAGGGCGAGGACGAACGCAGGCATGATGAGCTGGCGGGGCGAGCAACAACCCGCCGAGGGAAGTAGTCCCCACACCGAAGCAAAGAGCCAGATGGCGAGCAGTGCAAGCCAGAAGTTCGGTACCGCCATGCCTCCTATCGAGAAGGTCATGACGGCGCCGTCGACCCAAGTGTTCCGTTTTCGTGCCGCAAGGATGCCCAAAGGGATTCCGACGGCGAACACCAGAGTAAACGCCGTGACCCCCAAGATGAGGCTGTTCCTCCCGTGGAAGGTGAGCATCTTGAAGATGTCGCTGCTGTTGGTGAGCGAGACCCCGAGGTCGCCGGAGAGCAGGCGGCCCATATATGTGAAGTACTGCTGATGGATCGGTTCGTTGAGACCCAAGAGCTCGCGGAAGGCCTCCCGATCTTCTGCTGTGGCCGAGGCGACCAGTCTTGCCGCGGTGGCATCACCCCCTGAAAGCCTGATCGCATAGAACACCGCGACCGACGCCAGGAAGAGCACGAGGAGGGTGTACAGCGTGCGTCCGGCAATGCGTTTCAATCGTCCACTCCCTTTGCTTCGTGACGAAGCCGCGGATCGAAAACGTCCCGCAGCCCGTCACCTATGAGACTCACCGAGAGCACCATCATCACGATCGCCAACCCTGGGATCGTGGCCGCCCAGTGGTTGAGCCTGAGGAAGTTCCGCCCGTCAGCCACCATCTGGCCGAGGCTTGGCAATGGCGGCTGTGCGCCTAGTCCGATGAACGACAGCGCCGACTCGGCGATGATGGCGACGGCGACGTAATACGAAGTCAGCACCAATGCCGGACCGAGGATGTTGGGAAAGGCGTGACGCCACATGATGCGGAACGTCGACAGACCCCCGGCGTGAGCCGCCTCGATGAACTCGCGCTCTTTCAAAGCCAAAACCTCGCCACGGACCACCCGGGCGATGGCGGCCGTGTTGACGAGTCCGACAGCCAAGATCACAGGAAAGAGGCCTTCACCGAAGCCGGCGGCGAACAGCACGGCGACGAGGATGAGTGGGAATCCCCAGACGAAGTCGACGGCGCCTCTGATGCTTCGATCGATCCAACCACCAAGGAACCCGGCGACCATCCCGATCACGATGCCGGCAACCATTGACATCAGCGTCACCCCGGCGGCGACGATCAAGCTGACGCGTATCCCGACAAATGTGCGGGTGGCGAGATCCCTGCCCAGGCTGTCGGTGCCGAAGAGATGACCTTCGCTGAGGGGAGGCTGGTTGACGTTCTGAAAGTTCTGGGTCGCGTAGTCCTGGCCGGTGAACTGCGGACCTAGCACGCCGGCAATTAGGACGATGACGCCCAGGGCCAAGCCGACGAGGAGCAGCTTGTTGTGTCGCATGCTCCGCAGCGAACTACGGACGGTTCCGACATGCTGGGCCGCCTCATAGGCCTGCAACTGTTTTTCCCAGTCCTGTTGCTGCGTCTGAGTCTCTTCATTCAAATGAGTCAGGACACCACCTCCGACTCATACATGCGGACGGAATGGGGGCCGTCGGAACGGCCCCCTATTTTGAATCCCTATTGAGACTACTGCTCGATCCAGGTGTCGTTGTAGTAGGGGTACAGGTTCCATACGAACGGCTGCCATCCATGCACCTTGTTGTTGTGCACGAACGTGGCGTTCTGGTTCATGACGGATAGGTACGGTAACTCCTCCGCCCACGCCAGCTGGAACTCCGACGCCGCCGCCTGGGCTGCAGCCTCATCCCCGGATGCCAGCCAATTCTCGATGGCTGTGTCGATCCGGGGCTCGATGGCGTGGGAGAAGTTCGGTATCGGCACGAACTGCGAACCGGCGAACAGGACCAGCACGTCGAGCGGGATCGGCCACAGCCAGAAGAACAGTGTCATAGCAGCCGCGTCCCGGCCCTCGCCTGCCTGCTCCTCGAACACCACCGAGCGATCGAGCACCTGCAGGCTGGCGTCCACGCCGACGGCCGAGAATTGCTGGCTCACGGCCTCGGCGACAGCCTTCTGCACCGATTCGTCCTCGACGACGAACTCGAATTCGAACGTAGTGCCATCGCGCTCACGGATCCCGTCGGCGCCGACGGTCCAGCCCGCTTCGTCGAGCTTGGAGTTGGCCATATCGACGTCGAACTGGTTGAACTGCTCGACTGCCGGTTCGTAGTTGCGGTCGGTCGTCGGAAACGGCCCAAACGTGGGGGCTCCGTTGCCGAACAGGATCGCCTCCGTCATTCCGATGCGATCGAGCGAATGCGACAGCCCCTGGCGGGTGAGCCTGTCCCCGAAGAGCTCGTTGTAATCCCGGTTCATCGTGACGATGTAGCCCGACCACTCGGGATGTCGGATCACGGTGAAATCGGGGTTCGCCTCGAGTCGAGCGACATCCTGATGCGCCGGGTTGATCAGGGTGTCGACATCGCCGTTCTCCAACTGCGTCGCCCGCTGACCAGCCTCGGTGATCACGGTCCAGCGGATGGCATCGAGGTACGCAGTGCCCTTGTTCTCAAAGAACGGTGTCTGGGTGCCCGGGTAGTCGTCCCACCGATTGACCAGAACGTGGCTGCCCGGCACCCATTCCTCGTGGGTGAACGGTCCGGTTCCGTCGGCAAACGCACGTCCATAGGTCAACTCAGGGTCGAGGGTTCCATCGGGTGTCAGCGAGTCCTCTTTCCACGCGTCGATGTTGATGATGCGCCAATACCCGGTCTTGTGGGGACCGAGGACACCGATCCACGGGTTCTTCATCGTCATCACAACTTCATTGCCGTCGGCGACGTAGGTGTCCACCGGTGCCGCCAGACCGGCGATGAAGCTGAACTCCTGGACCGCCCTGTAGAACTCGGCCACCTTCTCGGCATCGATCGTGGTACCGGAATGGGAGAGCTTCCCCTCCGGGATCTGGAACCGGTACTCCAAGCCGTCGTCGGAGACCGTGAAGCCAGACGCGAACTGGGCAACGTCGCTGCCGTCGGGCGCGTTGGTGAGAATCGCCTCGTAGATCGCGAAGAAGGCCGGGTCATACCAGTCGGTGGTGAGTGGATCGTGCGGTGCTACGTCTCTGTTGTAGCCCTCGCGGAGCGTGCCACCCACAATCGGGGTCATTTCGCCCTCGGTGACCCCGGTGACGCCGACGACAGGCGTCGTGGCGGTTACCTCGTCAGTCGCGCAAGCGGCGAGGACAGTCGCGGCGGCTACGACTCCGAGCCCGGCCGCAGTCACCCGTATCAGGAACGTTCGTCTCGTGATCTTCTTAGCCGTATAGAGCTCGGCGAGCTCGGCCACCTCCTCGCCGAATTCCTCTCTCATCCATGAGTTAGACATCACCGGGGACCTCCTGCTGAGCCCTTCGGGTCACCCTGCCCGCGGTCGCGATATGCGACGATGACCACGTTTCTCTGATCATATACGATTGGGGAGTCGCGCGCTGCTGCGATCTGGGCGGCTAGCCGACGACGGTGAAACGTGCCGAGGGGTATGAGGCTCTGAAGGCGTCAGCCGCGTCCAGCGACCACGACGATCCGAGAGGTAAGGTCAGCTCGATCCGCTCGGGGTGTTCGCAGGGCCGGCCCCGTAGGACGAACAACTCTGTTTCATCCTGGCGCCGAGCCAGTACGTAGCTGTACACCGTCTGGTAAAGCGCGTGGTTGCAGATGCCGGTGTCCCCTTCGTCGTGAGAGGCCTGCAGCGCAAACACGTCTTCGATCGATTCGGCGTCTTCAACCCGGGCTTCGGCCGATGCCAGCCGGTCCTGGGTGGTGATGGTGTCATCATCCTCTGGGTGGGCTCCGAGGACGACGTGATGATTCGACCGGGCAAATGGAGCCTCTGCATGGGTCACTTGGAGACGATCCCCTCTCACCTCGAGGACGGCGGACGCCGAATCGTCGATCACGATCAGGTTACCCCAAAGGTACGGCTGAGCTTCGACGGCTTGTTGCACGGCGGCGATGGCGCTGGCGACGTCCTTTCCTTCGCGCAACGCGATCTCCACTAGATCGTCGTAATTGGCGTGATCCCGAAGAGTGCGCACGTTCGTGTCGCAGCACAGCACTCCCTCTGCGTTGGCACCGATCGAGAATCCGGAGAATCGGTCCAAGTAGGGATCGTCACCTGCCCAGGTCGTTATCCCTTCGACGCCGAACACTCCCGGCTCACAGACAATTCGGTCGTCGAAATGTGTCCGACCGAAGTCCTTGTTTTTGAAAAGAAGGTATTCGTCTTCAGAGGTGCGCAGCACGCCTGTCGTGCACATCACGCTCCTTCAGTGGCCCAGGTCAGTATACGTTCGGGCCGTTGGGGCGCTCTCCGCCGTCGGGTGATGCTCAGGACTCGGGCACGTCGTACGTCTGCGCCGTCAACGCTCCGTCGACCACGAGGTTGATTCCGCTCACGTATTTCGCGTCGTCCGAGGCCAAATAGAGGAACCCATTGGCGATGTCCTCATCTGAGGCCAACCTGTTCATGGGAACGGCGGGGAATCCCTCTGTTCGCCACTTCTCCATGAGCTTCAAGCCGACGAGGTCGACCGACTGCTGTGTGTCCGCCGGGCCCGGGCTTACACAGTTGGCCCGGATGTTGTACGGAGCACATTCGACCGCGATCGCCTTGGCGAGCGAAATCAGCCCTGCCTTGGAAACGCAGTACGCGGTGAAGCCACGGCCGTGACCTTGGGCCACGATCGATGCAGTGAAGAGAATCACCCCACCACCGGTTTCCTTCATCGCCTTGGCCGCTCGCTGTGCCAGGACGTAGTACGCGTCGAGGTTCACGGACAAAACGCGGCGCCATGAGTCATCACTGTGCTCGATGAATGGCTCGTCGACCCACGCCCCAGCATTGGCTACGAGAACATCGAGCTTGGGATCGTGGGCGAGGGCCTGAGCAATCGCGTCGGCACAGTTCTCCATGACACTGAGATCCGTGTTGATCTTCACAGCTGTCGCACCGTGCTCCTCGATCGAGGGCGCGGTTGCATCGAGCCGTTCCTGGTTGTAGTCGACCATATAGATGGTGGCAGCGCCCTCTTCGGCGAAGCGCTGGGCGGTCTTTCGTCCGAAGCCGCTACCGGCCCCAGTGATGAAGACGTTTCTTCCTTCGAAGCGCTTATCCATCACGCCCCTCCTTCCATGTGCTCACGAGCCCGGGCCCTTGGTCCGGGGGTGGAATGATGATGTGCTCCTTCGCCACCCAGAACGTGCCGGTCGTTTTGGCGTATTTCTGGACGTCGTCCCACGCTGCGGTGGCTTCAGGTGAAGCGCTCGCGGCCTCTAATGCCTCTTCATCGTCGTACCACTGCTCGACGAACGCCTCCGACTCGAGCTCGCCCGCCATCTTTCGGATGACCTCGGTTACGACGTAGCCACGCAAACCCGGTGCCTTCGCCGAGATTGGGGCATGGACGTCCATCCAGTAGTCGTAGAACTCTTCCGTTGTGAAGTCATCTCGTTTGTATGCAGTCCCTATGAGCTTGATCAATTGGCACCTCCTTGTGCGATCGACGCCCCACGTAAGATATCAAATCCGAAGCAATCATCTCCCTAAGCTCGGGGAGCCAGTGGCAAATACGACGATTAACCACGGCGTTGCCATGCCAGCCGAACCTGGCGTGCGGCTCATGGGCGATGTGATTCGACCCAGCGGCCCGGGCAGCTACCCCACCATTGTGATGCGCACTGCGTACGACCGCACCACGTATGCGTCGGTGTCGCTGCAGGTCCATGCGTTGCGGTTGGCAGCCGCCGGATACGCGGTCGTGATCCAGGACGTACGTGGCCGATTCGAATCCGAGGGCCAGTTCGAGCCCTTCATCAACGAGGAACGAGACGGGTTGGCCACGATCGAGTGGATCACATCTCAGCAGTGGTGCAACGGCGTGGTGGCCGGAGCCGGTGCCAGCTACAGCGCCTATTGCCAGCAGGTCGTTGCATGTGCTGCACATCCGGCCCTCGCGGCTTGGGTACCAGCTCTGGCACCAGCGGACGTTCGCGACACGTGGATCCGGTTGGGGGGTGCTTTCAACTACGGATTCCACCTGTCCTGGGCGTTGGGCTCACTGACGATCCCGGCATCGCCGGCTTGGGCGGATCCGGAAACCACCACTCGGTATGGACCCGCCGACCAACCGGAATTGAAAAGCAGCGCGGCCGGCGATTTCTACTTCAGGTGGTTGGAGCAGAGCGACCCTTATCCCGACGCGAGCAATGTGCCTCGCGCCGCTGATTTGGCGGCCGTCGCCAGTCCGGGACTCGTGATCGCTGGCACCTACGACGTTTTTCATCACGGCTCGGTCGAGTTGTTCCGCTTGCTCGCCTCTCAGCCAGATCACCAACACTCTCTTGTCATTGGACCATGGGACCACTCGGGTCTCCCACTTGGGCGACGATCGGGAGACGCCGATTTTGGACTCTCTGCCCAGCTCGACCTAGGTGCGTTGCAGACCGACTGGTACGACCTTCACCTTCGTGGCATCGGCGAAGCTCCACCGACGGCTCGAGTCTTTGTGACCGGAGCTTCCGAGTGGCTGAGCCTTCCGGCCTGGCCACCAGTCGCCACCAATTGGGTGCTCGAGCCCGACCACGCGTTTAGGCTCGTCGATTCGGCCGACCTGGCTGTGGTTACTCTTCAGATCGATGCGAGCAATCCAACTCCGACACGAGGCGGCAGGATCTATCCGTGGGAGCCTCTGCTTCGTCCCGGCGCATACGACCAGTCTGGTTCGGAGCACCAATCCGATGTCCTCGTTTTCACCGGTGCTCCACTGATCGAGCCGGTTCGAGTACTGGGTCCGGCACAGGTGGAAGTGACGGTGGGAAGTACCGAAAGCGCATCCGATGTGTTCGCGGTCCTGTGTGACGTCGCACGCGACGGTGTGGCATTGAACATCGCCGATGGTGTCCAGCGACGCACCTGGTCTGACGAGGAGAGCGTTCGGTTCACGATCGACCTGGGCGACGTTGCACACGAGTTTGGGCGAGGTCATCGGGCCCGCTTGATGCTCAGCGCCGGGTCGTTTCCCAGGTTTGACGCTTTTCGCTGGAGGGGAGAGCGGTTCTTTCACCTTGGCGACGGGTTAACGCGTCTCATCCTCCCCTTGGTTGATGGAGGTTGATCAGGCCCGCTCAATGAGAAGATGGATGCAGCTGGCTCGGACGCTGTCATGGAAGACCGTCTGCGTCGCCAGTGTCGAGGCCATGGGCCCATCCGTCAATGGCTGACCTCCCGTGTTCAGGTTCCGGTCCCACGGTGGGAAGTCGGTGCTCGAGATGTCGAGCCGCAGACTGGATCCACCATGTACCAGTGCTCCGATCGGCCCCAGGTCGATCGTGAATTCGTAGACCTCGCCGGGCTCATCAACTCCGGCTCGCTGAGCGAGTTCCGGTATCTGGCACGCAGGATCCCCTCCTGGAGATTCACGCTGGTTCCACCCGGATCAACGACACAGAGGCGCGCGGTGAAATCCGTTGTCCGCTGCCGTCGAAGCGGCGTAGAGCATCACGTGGCATCGCCGTTGAGCAGCGGTGGGTTCGCGGAGACCGGGAGCGCCCAGAACCAATCGGGCGCGCTGCCGAGCGTTCCCAGAAGCCCGAGCACCGTCTCCTCGTCGCCGCGGCGTACTGCCGTGTCGACGGCGAGCACATTGGCCCAATATTCGGCGAAGGCACCACCGTTGTACGTCCATCCGTCGTAGTACGTGATGCGATGAAGGCCGGGGCGATGGCCCGAAGCGAAGGGGGGCGCATCACGGCGACGAGCAGCTGTGTCGCCCCCACACAGGAGAACCCAATCATGGCGCCTTGGGGGTCGCTACCCCTGAGGTGCGCCGCCCACTGCACAGAGTCATAGCCATCGTCCATTTGACGGAGGAACGGGTAGAAGTCGCCATCGGATGCGAAGCGGCCCCTGATGTCCTGGACGACCGTCACGTACCTTTGTGCTGCCCACCAGGCGGCATGATCATTTCCAAAGGTGGGCGTTTCCGAACGCTTGTCACAGGGGCTTCGCATGAGCAATACCGGGTGTTCTGCGGCGGAATCAGATCGGTAGATGTCCGAGCGCAACACGGTCCCGTCCCGCATCCCCGCTTCGATATCCCGTTCCACCGTCACCGGCAGGCCGGTTACTCCTTCAATCGGCATCGGATACCTCACTGTGTTGCTTTCCGCCTGCACGCGGCCGGAAACCGGATTTGATATTGTTGCAAAGGCTGCCGGGCGCGAAAAAGAGACCCCGATGAGGACCCGGCGCCAAACGGATCGGGTCTGTCGACATCTAACGGAAGGAGCCAATCGATGAGCGAGTTTCGGCAAGACACTTACTACGAGGAAGGCTCCAACGCCGGGGGCATGCCCGATGGACACATCGACGAGTTCCTTCGCAGCCCCGACAGCACCTGGCTGCTGAAGCTTTGCTTTCTCAAAGAAGACGGATGGCCGATGGTCGTGCCCCTCTGGTATCAGTGGGACGGTGAGGCGTTTTACGTCGTCGGCAGGAAACGATCAGAGTGGGTCGCCGATCTGAAGCGGGACCCTCGCTGTGCGGTCTGTGTCGAAGAGACGGCTCATCCTCGAATCAGGAAAGTTCTGGCTCAATGCAGCGCAGAGATCGTTGAAGGGCCGACACACGGCGAAGGCTCCAACTGGGTCGAGGTCGCCAACGAGATGGCGATCCGCTACACGGGCCCCGAGGGGCCTGAGCAGCTCAAACCGTCATACTCATGGGAGCGCTATCTGGTCAGGCTGACGCCCGTGGGTGGCGAGCTCACCACATGGCAGGGAGCCGACTGGGCGCTCCGCTATTTCGATCCCGGTCAACGCCCCGACCTCGAAGCAAAAGAGGCCGCAAGGACGGAAGCAAAGCAGGCGTGAAAACGCTGGCAGCGCGCGTCGAGAGCCTCAGGCGATCGGAGATCCGTGTCCTTTTTGACGCCGCCGACGATCAGCCAGACGCCATCCGGCTCGAGGTAGGTGAACCGAGCTTCACCACGCCGGCGCATATCATCGACGCCGCAGCCGCAGCCGCTCGGGAAGGCCACACGGGGTACGGGCCGAACGGAGGTCTCGAGTCACTCCGCCACCTCCTCTCCGACAAAATCTTTCGCGTCAACGGTTTCTCAGCAGAGCCCACCAACATCGTCGTGACGCCCGGGGCGATGAATGCTCTCTTCTCCATCTACATGGCACTGCTCGAACCCGGCGATGAGGTGCTGCTGCCCACGCCCGGCTTTCCCAACATGGACGAGATGGTGCGGTTGTTCGGCGGGCTCCCCGTCTTCTATGAGCTGGATCCAAACTCTGACTTCATACCTGACGTTGATGAGATCGACCGGCTCTGCGGTGCCAAGACCAAGGCCGTCTTCATCAACACGCCGTCCAACCCGACAGGAGCGGTGTTTCCACCGGCCGTCGTTCGTTCAATTGTCGATGTGACGCGAGAACATGGTGTCTGGCTCATCAGCGACGAGGTGTATGACGAGATGATCCTCGACCCCGCAGCCGCCCACGCTTCTGCGGCGTCGTTCCCGGGATCGGACCACGTCGTTTCGGTATTCAGCTTCTCCAAGATCTACGCTATGACCGGATGGCGTGTCGGCTATGCCGCCGCTCCAGCCCATTTCGCAGATCGCTTACGTGTGTTGCAAGAGCCGGAGGTTTCCTGCCCAAGCACCATTTCGCAGAAGGCGGCGGAGGCGGCTCTGTCCGGACCACGAGCTCCCATCGAGGAAATGATCGACGCATACCGCCGGCGCCGGGCGTTGGCCCTGGACGTCGCCTCTTCCGAGGGGCTGACCGTTGTCCCTCCGGCGGGAGCCCTCTACATGATGGTGTCGATCTCGGAAGCTCCTAGTTCGAGCCTCGACTTTGCGCTCCACCTACTCGAGACCCAGGGCGTTTCGGTAGCGCCGGGATCCGTCTTCGGTCCCGCAGGAGAGGGTTGGGTTCGGATCTCGCTGGCCGCCGATGACGAACTTCTGGTCGAGGGCTTGCGCCGGCTCGCCAAAACGCTGCGGGCACAGACGGTGGTGGCCACGTGAGCCGACCTGTTCTCCGGGCTGCGGCCGAGAGGGTTGTGTGGACCTATCTCGACGCACGCCGCGACGAAGTCCTCGAGTTCGCCCGCAAGCTAATCGCTACGCCCAGCCCCAATCCGCCTGGCGATGAGCGAGCGGTGGCGCAGGTGGTCGCCGACAAGCTTGCTGAGTTCCAAGTCGACGACGTGGTTTGGCTTGCCCAGGATGAGGCACGCCCCAATCTGATCGCCACGATTCCTGGGGACGGGCCAGGCCGTCGGCTGATCCTTTCCGGCCACCTGGACACCAAGCCGGCTGGAGACATGGACGCTTGGGAGACCGATCCGTGGGATCCGGTCCTACGCGACGGAGAATTGGTGGGTCTCGGATGCGGTGATATGAAAGCCGCCGTCGCCGGCATGGTCTACGCGGGTGGGGCCCTGAAGGCGAACGGCGGCTTTTCCGGAGAGCTCGTGCTCGTATTCACTGCCGACGAGGAGGCGGGCTCGGTAATGGGATCGAAGTGGCTCGCCGAGCAAGGCCACCTGGCGGCAGACGTAGCCGTGATTGGTGAACCAAGCGGCATTGTTGAGGAATGGGAAGCGGTCCATGTGATCTCTCGCGGAGCTGCCCTTTTCAAGATCCGCATCACTGGCACCCAGATGCACTCTTCGATCTCGGACCGGATCCACGGAGTGAACGCCACCGTGCAGATGGCTCGGTTAATAGAGCGCATGGACCAAGAAATGAAGGACTACCTCACCTTCGAGCCTCATCTGCTCTGTCCCACCGGTCCGACGGTGAACGTTGGCGTGATGGCCGAGGCGGGTGTCTTCTATGGCGTCTATCCGGGGAAAGCCGAGTTTGCATGCGACATCCGCACTCTGCCCGGCATGACCGAAGAGTCTGTGAGCGACGATGTGCAACGCTTTCTGGATGACGCCATGGCCGACGAGCCGGAACTCGCTGCTGAGCTGGTGTGGGAGCTGATGGTCCTGGCAACCGAGATCAGCTCCGATGAGCCCATCGTCGAGGATCTGCTGACGGCAGCTAACGATGTTCTCGGCACCACCCCGGCAGTGGATGCTTTCCCGGGGACCACAGACGCCGCGGCCATCCAGCTGACCTCGGGGATCCCGACGGTGGCGGCGTTTGGTCCGGGCATGCTGCCGAGGGCCCATTCGCCAAATGAGCACATGGCAGCTGAGGGGCCTGCCCTGGCGGCCCTCATCTACGGACTTGCTGCACTCCGCTATCTGAAGGGGGTTTGATGGGGATCACCAGGGAAGAATTGTGTAGCAGATATCGATCACTCCCAGTTCCTGTGGTCGTGGATGCGCTCTATCAGCTAGGCCTGGCAGAGCAGGTGCTCCCCAGCACACTCCGACCGCTGCTACCTGAGCAGCGCATAGCCGGCGTTGCCTACACAGTGCTCGGAGCACCGATCGAGCCCTGGATCGAGTGGGGTCCAGGTATCGAGCGCATAAGCTCATATCTGCAGGTCTTCGAGAAGCTGGAACCTGACAGCATCATGGTGTCGGTCAATCCCGATAGCTCAGTCGGTCACTTCGGTGAGCTGACTGCCAACTCGGCGGCGGCTCATGGATGTGTTGGAGTGATCCTCGATGGCAATCTGCGAGATATCGGAGGGCTGCGCCAGATCGGCTTCCAGGTCTTCTACCGCGACGTGTCACCGCTCAACGCAATAGGTCGATGGGAGATGGTGGCTTCGCAGGTGTCGGTGACGATCGGAGGTGTGACGATCAACCCCGGCGACGTCGTGATCGCCGAGTTCGACGGTGTGGTTGTGGTTCCTGCGGATGTTGCTGAACAGGTTCTGGAGGCGGCTGAGAAGATCGACGGTGCCGAGGCCAAGGTTCGGGTGGAGATGCAAGCGGGCGAATCCCCGCTCTCCAGCCTCGAGCGACACGGTCACATTTGAGCCGTGGGCCGCATTCCACTCCTCGTTCCTCAAATGGGTATGGTCGAGGAGGTTGTAGTCCTCGAATGGCTGTACCCGAACGGGGCCGTCGTCGCCTTGGGTCAGCCAGTTGTGGTCATCGCGACCGACAAGGCGGAAGTCGAGCTGGAAGCCCCCGCCGATGGTGTGCTCGAAATCGAAGTTCCGGCCGCCGACGAGGAGATCCCTGTGCTTACCGTACTTGCCAACGTGGTGACGGAATGAGCGTCCTCTCCCGATTTTCGCTCGACGGCCGTGTCGCCGTCGTAACCGGTGCCGGCGGCAGTCTGGGTCGCGCCATCGCAGAAGGTCTTGCTGATGCAGGAGCCCTCCTTGGGTGCATTGACATCGAGCCGACCGGCAACGAGGCGACGGAAAACTCCATCGGTGCCGAAGCAGCTCTCGCCGTTACGGCCGACGTCCGCACTCCGGCGGCACTGGACACCGCTGCCACCACGATCGAAGAGCGATTCGGAACTCCGCAGATCCTCGTCAACAGCGCCGGTATCGGCGGTCGGGGTGCTGCCGCCCATTACCCCGATGAGCGCTGGGTCGAAGTCGTGGACACAAACCTCAGGGGCTCGTTCAATGCATGTCGCACGTTCGGTCGGGCGATGATCGAGAGCGGTGGAGGATCGATCGTCAATATCGCATCGATCGGCGGCCTTGTCGGGTTTGCCGGCAGCGTTGGCTACCAGGCGAGCAAGGGAGGTGTCATCCAGATGACAAGGACTCTGGCAGTGGAGTGGGCTCCGGCGGGGGTGCGGGTCAATGCCATCGCTCCCGGACACATTGCCACCACCTTGGTGATGAAGCAATGGGAGACCGAGCCAGAGCTGAAGGAGTTCTTCCTCGATCGAACCCCCATGGGCAGGCTGGGAAAACCTGACGATGTCGTCGGCGCCGTGGTCTTCCTCGCGTCGGACGCGGCGTCGATGGTGACGGGTCAAACACTCGCCATCGACGGTGGATACACCGCACAATGAGGTTCGTTCTGTGATGGCGACAAGCGGACTCGATGCCGACACTGCGCGCTCGATTTTGAGCACCATGGTGCGAATCCGGGTATTCGAAGGCCGGGTCGAAGAGCTGTTCGCCCAGGGCAAACTCCCGGGGTTCGTTCACGTCTACTTGGGGGAGGAGGCCATCGCCGCTGGCGTATGTGCAGCCCTACACGCCGACGACTACATCACGTCAACTCATCGCGGACATGGCCATGCTATCGCCAAAGGAATCGGTTTGTCGGCCATCATGGCCGAGCTACACGGGAAGGCAACCGGCGCCTGCCGCGGGCGTGGGGGATCGATGCACCTCGCCGACTTCTCGATTGGCATGCTCGGAGCGAACGGCATCGTCGGTGGCGGCTTCGGCATTGCCACCGGTGCCGCCCTCTCCGCTCGATACCGGGGAACGGATCAGGTAGCGGTGTGCTTCTTTGGCGATGGAGGCATCAACAAAGGCACGTTTCACGAAGCGGCGAACTTCGCAACGGTGCACCGGCTGCCGGTGATTTTCGCATGCGAGAACAACCAATTCGCTCAGTTCACGGCGCGACATCGAACGACGTCTGTTGACGACCTGTCGGAACGAGCGGCTGGTTACGGGATGCGTGGGTTCACCGTTGACGGCAACGATCCGGGCGCTGTGTACGCCGCAACCGCGGAGGCGGTTGCCGTCGCCCGCCAGGGAGAGGGGCCCACGCTGCTCAACCTGATGACCTACCGGTTCGGGGGCCACTATGTGGGTGATGCCGAGGTCTATCGAGACCGAGCGGATGTCGAATCTCGCAAGGAGGCCGACCCGATCGGACGCTGGGAGGCCGAATTGCTCGATGTCGGCGTGCTCACGGAGGATGACCGAAGCCGGCTGTGGGAAGCAGCCCGCAGCGAGGTCGCCGCGGCGGAGAAATTCGCCGAGGAGAGTCCCGACCCCGACCCCGTCACCGCGCTCGACGATGTCTTTACGGGAGCCGGAGATGGTTGAGAAGCGGATGGGGTTCGGTCAGGCAACAGTCGATGCGATGCGGTGGGCGATGCGGGAGGACGAACGGGTCCTGGTCTTGGGTGAGGATATCAGTTGGGGAGGCAACTTCGGTCAGTTCCGCGGCTTGGTGGAAGAGTTTGGGCCTGAACGAGTCATCGACATGCCGATCTCGGAGGCGATCATTGTCGCCACCGCGGTGGGTGCCGCAGTGACTGGTCTGCGACCGGTGGCCTCGATGAGCTTTGTCGAGTTCACACTTGGTGCGATGGACGAGATCGTCAATCAGGCGGCGAAATTCCGCTACATGTTCGGAGGCCAAGTATCGGTGCCGATGGTCTTGAGAGCGTCCGACGGTGTGTTGCGTTCTTCTGCCGCACAGCACTCATCCAGCCTGGAGGGCATCTTCACACACTTGCCCGGTCTCAAGGTGGTGGCTCCTTCCAACCCAGCTGACGCCAAGGGCCTGCTGCGATCGGCGATCGATGACGACGATCCCGTGATCTATCTGGAAAACAAGAGGATCACGGCAAAACGGGGACAGGTTCCCGAGGAAGATTATCGCGTTCCGCTGGGCGAGGCACGAATTGTACGAGAGGGTTCGGACCTCACAATCATTGCCTACTCGGTGATGGCGCTACACGGAATGTCGGCCGCAGAGCGGCTGGCGAAGGACGGAGTATCTGTCGAGCTGATCGATCTTCGCTCGCTGGTGCCCCTTGACTATGCAACCGTCGCCGCGTCAGTGTCGAAGACCCGCCGGGCGGTGATCGCTCACGAGGCTTGGCTTTTTGGGGGGTTTGGTGCCGAGCTCGCGGCACAGCTCTCGTACGACTTGTTTGGCGAGCTCGAGGCGCCTATCGAGCGGGTTGGTGCCCAATCGGCCCCAATCCCTTTCAGTCCGCCGCTGGAAGCTGCAATCGTCCCTGGGCCCGACGAGGTGGTGGACGCATCACGACGCGTTCTTGGGCTCTGAGTCGCCCTCGTCTCCTCGATCTAAGAGAACCCAGTCAGTGGTGAGCGGGCCCAGACTCCGGTGAAACATCAGGGTGTCTTCTGATGAACCAGATCCCGGGCCGACGTGCAACGTCCCAGCAGGCCGGCACCCATAGCCGCCGACCGAATAGCTATGTAAGACCGGGTCGCGCTCTTCCATATCAACGAAGGAAATGTGGCCTTTGAGCACGAAGAACTCCTCTATCGTGTCGTGGCGGTGCCACGGTCCTGTGTCATACGACCAGTCTCTTGCTGCGCCTAGCCACGTAGTCTCCAGAGGCGAATCCCAGAGGTTCCTCACAAAACGACCGGGTTGCTCTGGGAGAGGCTTCCAGTCACCTTCCTGATATCGAGCTACCTTCAATTCTGCCGAGCCGCCGCCAGCCGTTGTCTCATAGCGCACAGGACCCGCGGTCATGACTAACGCCAGCGTGGGCTCCACGGAGCGAAGCCCAGTTATCACCTTGCTTTCAGGCACGAAGACATAGTCCAGCGAGCGCACCATAACGTCGCCAAAGATCATGCCGCCGTTGACGACGAAGAAGCCGACAGATGCTGTGAAGAACCCAGATACCGTGGTTCCCCAATTCGGAGGAATCCTTACCAACCTGGTGGCTGGACCGCTGAAATCCTTAGAAAGCACACGTGCGTCCATCCCGCCACCGATGCCGGCGATGCTCATCCGCCGGGTCGGCAGGTCTTCTTCCGCGATCCCAATGATCGGTGAGGTGCGCCGATCGACGGTCGCCGGATCCATGCCTCAGGAGGACACCGACCTCGACGACTCGAGGTCGGTGAGCTTGGCTAAGGCCAGCACGAGCGCTTGGGTGCTGTAGATCTGGTGAGCGAGGGCCAGGCCGGGCGTCGACAGCCGCATCACCTTGGGAGATCGCGTCGTCAGCGTCACTGAGTAACCCGCTTCGAGCACATGGCCCGCCGTCGAGACACCCATCACGCCGATTCCGATCCAACCAACACGAGTCGACTCGGGGTTCATGGCCATCGGACCTCCTCTCACGGCGACTCTGCAACTCTATACGGTGGTACTGAGACTCAGCAGGCGGTGGGTCCTCACGTGCGGTCGGACTACCACCTTCGGCGACCGTTGGGTGTACAGAGGGGGAGAATCAAGATAACTTGCTGGCATGGATCCCGTGATCCTGGAGAGTGCCCGCCAGCACGGGGTCGAAGATGAGAAGAACATGTCGCACGCCCACCGGAATCCGATCCGTGTTCGACCTTGGTGATCTCACCATGCTCGTCGGCGCCGATCAGCAGGAGCGTCTTCTCGAGATCGGCGTCGCCCCGGGCGAGAGTGTCGAGTTCATCGTCCATGCAATGCCCGCCCGACCGAAATTCCTGAGTCGTCGAAGGGATCCAACGGCCAGAGGGGTCGGTCGGCACGCTCGAATTCGAGGCGCTCAAGACGGGGGGTCGCGGGGCCGGGAACATCGAGCGTGACGGCGTCTTTTGGGCTCCCTGGATAATTCGGCAGGAAGTCACTACAGGAGCGGACCACCAGGAGATCAACGTCGAACGGGTCGATCCCCGCAAATCGGAAGGTTGCTGGGTCGGATGTCCACGCTGGGCGCTCGGAGAGTAGCAATGTGAGCCGACTCGATTCAATGACGGCGAATCTGCCCATGGTGACCTCCATGCCGGTGAAGCTTGCGCCCGCCAAGCGATAGCGGCCCTCTCCGACCTTGGCGACCACACCCTCGAACCGCACCGGGTGATGCCACCGGGTGTCAATGCCGGCACCGACGTCGAGGGTGACCGAGGCGCCGACACCGGCGGCGAATGACCGCTCCACCGAAGTGGGGTCGACAACAGGAACCACTGAGGTGAGGTTTGCTTCGTCGGCGAGGATGGCCACCATTACAGGGCTGTCTCCGGCCGCTCCCGCCGACGGCGCGTCGGCAGACTCCGCGATGACAAATGGACGGGTGGAACTCGCTCGGGCAGCGGCAACGGCATCCGGGGGCTCGAGCAAGCGCGGAACCGTGAACTCACGTCTGATCTCCCAAACCTCGTTCGCAAGTGCAGTGGCGATGCGGTTTGCGTTGCGCGGGTCGTTGTTCGTTGTGACGAGCACGCCGAACCCCAGCTCGGGAACGTCCAACCATGGTTGAACCGGGAAGAGCGAGATGTCCACAACGGTGTCATTAGACAAGGCATCAGCCTTGCGCCGGATGGCGGCGAGGGGCCCGGTGGTCGTGTTCATGCTCTCAGCCGGCACGATCATTGGCCTCTTCTCAAGCGTCAGCACCGGTTGCAAAACACCGTCCAGCACACTGAGCACGTGCCCAACAAGGCGCTCCCCGGTGTACCGCATGTCGACATGGGGATCAGTGTGATAGCCCGTCATCACGTCGGCGGCGCGCACCATGCGGTCGGTCACATTGGCATGCAGGTCGAGGCTGACTCCAATTGGAGTCTCCTCACCAACAACTAGGCGGGCCGTTTCGATTAGCTCTGCATCTGCGTCGAATCGGACGCTGGTCGCCATGGCGCCGTGGAGCGAGAGAACGAGTCCGTCAAGGGTCCTGGCTGAGCCGAGTTCGTTCTGGAGAAGACTCTGTAGCCACGAAAAAGCCTCATCCTCCACAGGGCCGGATGGGAGCGCCCAGGCGTGGAGGAGCGGAACCGCGGTAGCGCCTACGGCCTCAATAGCGGCTATCGCTCCCGCCATCTCGGAGTTCGTTCCGCCTACTCGATCGCGACAGGCGTCACCGGTGGTCACCGTGAAGTCCTTCAACCCACACGAACGGGCAGCGAAGGAGTTCGTCTCCTGCATGATCGATGCCACGCCGATTCGCATGGCGACGACGCTACCTTCACGCCGCTAAGGGAACCGCCTCAGCTATAGAGTTGAGAGAAAGTCGGCGACGACCGAGTTGAAGGCCTCTGGTGCATCCCAGAATGGTGCGTGTCCGGCATCGGCGATGACCCGGCAGCGCCCCTCGGGCAGGTGGGACGCCAGCCATTTGCAGACGCCGTGGGGAACAACGCTTTTCTCGCCATTCACCACAAGCGTGGGCACAGTGACGCCATCCAGTAACGGTCGCAGATCAGTGGTTGCAACCTGGCGCAGCATGCTTTCGGCGACTCCCGATGGTGTCTGGAAGATGCTCCGATAGAAGGCCTCCCGGTCGGCCTCGCCGAGCGGATGATAGAACATGAGTTCCAAGAGGTTGTCCACGGCCGCGACCCGGTCCGACAGCTGCATACCGCACATTTCGTCGAGGTCTTCGTTCGTGAAGTCCCCGCCGAGCGGAAACTCCCACCCGGCCTTGGAAAGGAACGACGGACTGTGGTCCACCCAAACGAACCCCGAAACGCGTTGTGTTCCCAGGACCGCCAACAGGTGCACGATTACCGACACGCCCATCGCCCAGGCCACTACGGCGGCCCCGGTCAGACGTAGCTCGTCGAGCAACTCGCCGACGTCTGCCGCGTAATCAATGAGTGAGTGACGGTCCCCGGTCTTGCCTGATCGACCGGCCCCCCT
>JACZST010000001.1:0-2178 GCA_022574065.1 Acidobacteriota bacterium | reverse complement strand
CCCTCAGGTCGAGGGCGATAACCCGGTGCGAGGCACCGAAGTACTCGACCTGGTGGCGCCACATTGCGGTGCTCATCGTCCAGCCAGGAACGAACACCACGGGACTGCCCCGGCCTGCCTCCTCGTAGTAGAGAGGGAGCCCGTCGCTCAGTATTAGGTACGGCATCGGCTATGTGGAGCCAATCACCGCAGTTGCCTCGATTTCTACAAGCAGCCCCGGGAGTCCGAGCCGTTTCGCTTCGGTGACCGTCGCAACCGGATAATCCCCATCGGGAAAGATCTCCCGTCGAACCTTGTGCAGGCCATCGATGTCGGCAAGATCGGCAAGATATGTCGTGACCTTCACGACATCTGTGATCTTCCCTCCTGCGGCCACCACCACAGTCCGAATGTTTTCCCACGCCTGCCTCGCCTGTACTTCGATGTCGCCGGGCCCGACGAGGCGGAGATCCTCGTCAAGAGCAACTTGGCCGGCGATGAACAAGAGGTTGCCCACAGCAATTCCGTGGCTGTATGGCCACGGAAGACGGTGGATCTTCCCTTCGGGGGGTGTAATCACCTGCTTCGTACTTGTTGTTTGCATATTCACACCTAAACCAAGAACTTGCGATCAATCTCAACGGTGGCGGAGTAAAGAGGGTCGACGACCTGCCCAACCGTTACCCGGGCCGCGAGGCAGAGGAGGTTGTACGCGTCCGGGACCGTGAACCCGTGGAATGTACTCAGGCGTTTGGTCATGTCGACGTATCCCGCTCGTACCACGTCCCCGAGATGAACGCCTCCGAATCCGGCGATCGACCCGATCGTATCTTCCGTCTCGAACTGCGGTAATGCCACGTACTGTGCATCTTCTTTCGGGATAACCTCGAAACGAAGAGTCACATCAGACTGGCATTCGACCGCCGCGCCCGAAATCTCACCGTCTCCTTGGAGAGCGTGAGCGTCACCGACCGACACGAGACCACCTGGCACGTTCGCACGCATCACGATCGTGCACCCGATCCCAAGATTGGGAAGATCCACGTTGCCAAGAAAATCCGCACCCTGGAAATAGGAGTAGCGCCGTTCTGCAGAAGGGGCGAGGCCCATTGTGCCGAGAAACGGCGCAATGGGAAGACCGATTGGCCCTTTGGAGGTCGGAAAGTATGCGGTGTCGCCTTCAAACGGGACGATAACTGTCCGTGGAGTGAGGGGCTCCTGCAGGGTGTAGTCGCTGACCAGGCCACCCAAGCTTGGGGTGAGGACGGTGTAACCCTGCCCCTGAACCGGCCCCGGGGTCATGTCTTCTACTGTCATCGCAATAAGGTCACCGGGTTCCACGCCGTTGATATAGATCGGTCCCGTAACAGGATTGGCCCCACCGAGGACTTCGAACACCTCCGCCAGAGAGGCATATACGGTGTCATTGTCTCGGATGGTTCCTAGGTGGGCGTCCTCTGTCTCTACTAGCACTCGATCACCCGGCTCAATCTCGATCTTCGGTGGTTCGGCGGGATCGAAAAACAAGTGGTATTGGTCACGGGTCAGTGTGTGATCGGCCATCCGCAATGGACCTCTCTTTCTTTAAAAACGGCTTTGGTTTTGGGATGCCTAGCTTGCCACATTTCAGCGTGTGCAACCGGCTCGGTCCGCTCGGGAATCAGCGAGATGCCTTCGACCGTTTCTTGACTTGTCGGTCAAGAGCCGCGGACCAACTTGGTACGCTTGACCGACAGTGACTCCGACTTGAGCCTCAAAGAGCGTCTTCCCTCCTTGGTCGAGGTTCTGATTACTGGCATTCTCCGCCAATGCCCACCAGACCGGGTCTGTGACCTTGTCACCGCCGCGAAAGGCTCCGGCTTGATGACAATCGAGGTGACGTTCGACTCAGTGAGTCCAAGCGCCCAGATCCGAAGTCTCAGAGTTCGACAGCGAGAGGGCCAACCCTGTTCCAGGCTCCCTGCAGTGGGTGCAGAATGGGAAAGGTGCGCACCCACTGGGGCAGTCTCGGCACCACGGCTCTGCTGACCACCTGCCACCGGTGCACGAATCGGCGTTGCCGGCTCGTGAAGCGCAGTCCGTAGGCGGCACGCAGCCGAGGAGGCAGCAGATCGGCGGCCACCGGTCGCAGTGGTGCGAACAGGAACGAAGGCACGAACCGGAATCGGGGGCGCACCACGTGGTGGGCGAGCTGTCGAG
>JACZST010000038.1 GCA_022574065.1 Acidobacteriota bacterium | reverse complement strand
TGACTCTGGACGCTTGACTCTCGACTCTGGACTCTTGGCTCCCTAGTGGTCCGTCGCGGATTTGATGACGCGGTCTCCTGCCGCGCGAGCCCCGCGACGGCGGAGCTCCCGTGGGCACCGGCTCGGGTCACCAATTGACAGACAGACCACTAGACCCGGCCGCATACATCGTGGAGGGCTACCTCGCGGACTCCATGGCGAAGGGCTACAGATTCCTATTGAGCGAAGAGGACATCGACGGCCTGGTTGCCTTCCTCCTCACGCAGTAGAGCTTGAGGAGACAAACCCAAGCTCGGTCGCCACTAGCTGGGGTTCAGTGAGGGCTCAGGACGCAAAGGGATCGATGGCGCGCACTCGGCCGTCACCAATCGAGCGCACGAGCCAAGGCGGTTACCGCACGCGCACATAACACCCACCGCGCAGACGGCATCCCCTGCCCCGGACATAGCCGGCATTACGAGCGGTTCGGATTTCGCGGCCTGAGGTCACATGCCGATGGCCGACCCTTGTCTTAGTTGGTGCTTGCTACCTGGTTTTTGCTCTGGCGGCGAGCACGCCTGCCCGGTACTCGCCGAACGTTCCATCGGTGATCGCTTCTCGCGCACCCCGAATCAGATCAAACGTGTAGGTGAGGTTGTGCAGCGTCAGCAACCGGCCGGCAAGCGGCTCCTTCGTCGTGTGCAGGTGACGGAGGTAGCCGCGCGAATACCGGCGGCAGGTGAGGCAGGCGCATTCGGGGTCGAGTGGACGATCGTCGCTGCGCCATTCCTTGCGCTGGATCGACACGTCACCCCGCCTGGTGAGAGCCTTGCCATGTCTGGCGAGTCGCGTCGGGATCACACAATCGAACAGGTCGACGCCACGGGCGATCGCGGCGAGAAGGCCCTCGGTGTCGCCAAGGCCCATCACATAGCGAACCCCGTCATCAGGCAGGTGCGGGATCGTGGCCTGCAGCGCCCGGTCTCGCTCGGCGGGCTCCTCGCCCACCGCCAGGCCTCCTATCCCGAAACCCGGAAACCCGAGCCGTGCGATCTCCTTGGCCGCCTGTTCTCTGAGGTCGGTATCGATGCCGCCCTGGATGATGCCGAACAGGGCGCGATCGTGCCGCTGCCGGGCGGCGAGCGACCGCTCCGCCCACCGCAACGTACGTGCCACGGCTTCCTCGACCACCGGTCGTGGCGACGGGATGTGAACGGGCACATCGAGCACCATCATGATGTCGGCCCCAAGCGCCTCCTGGACGGCTACCGCCCGTTCGGGGGTGAGATCGACCGGGGACCCGTCGTAGATGCTGCGAAACGTCAGACCGTGCTCGGTGATCTCGGGGTCGAGCGATAGCACCTGAAACCCACCACTGTCGGTGAGGATCGGACCATCCCACGCCATGAACCCATGCAGCTCGCCGAGGTCGGCGACCACGCGCTCGCCGGGTCGCAGCATGAGGTGGTAGGTGTTCGCCAGCAGAATCTGGGCACCTACAGACCGGAGATCCTCCACATCGAGGGTTTTCACAGAAGCCCGGGTACCGACCGGCATGAAGCTCGGAGTGTCCACCTTGCCGTGGGGAGTCGACATCACACCGCTGCGGGCGGACCCATCGGTCGCAGCAAGATGCCAGGTCACTGCGCTCATCTGGGCACCTCGATGAACATCGCATCCCCGAACGAAAGGAACCGGTACTCCGAGGCCAGCGCATGGTCGTAAACGACCCGCCACCGCTCACCGAGGACCGCAGCGATCAACACCAGCAAGGTGGTTCGCGGAGCATGGAAGTTGGTCACCGCAGCGTCGATGGCGCGGAAGGCATAGCCGGGTTTGATGAACAGGCCGGACTCGCCAGAACCAGGGTGGACCTTTCCCTCCTCGCTTGCCGCCGTCTCCAGGGTCCTGATAACGGTTGTGCCGATCGCAACCACGCGATTGCCTCGATGGCGGGCATTGGCGATGGTCGTCGCCGTCGCCTCGGGAACTCGATATCGCTCTCGATGCATCCGATGCCCCTCGATCGGCCCATCGTCCATGGGACGGAAGGTGTCGAGTCCAACTTCGAGGTCGACGCGGACGATCTGAACTCCCCGATCGGCGAGGGCAGCGACGACCTCTGCCGTGAAGTGCAGCGCCGCGGTGGGGGCAGCCGCCGAACCCATGGTCTTGGAAAACATCGTTTGGTAGCGTTCGTCGTCGTCGAGCCGGCCGTGGAAATAGGGAGGAAGCGGAATTTCCCCAATCGTCGGCAAGAGGTCGTCGACGTCACCGTCCCCGGTGATGCCAACTACCACCACCCCGCGATCGGGGTCGGTGAGCACGCTGACCGACAACGGGCCCGCCACCATCGTCTGCCCCACCCGGATCCTTCTCGCCGGGCTGACCAGGGCGTCCCAGGTCGCTTCGTCGCGGCGTTTTGTGAGCAGAACCTCCACCACGCCGCCTGTCGGCTTGGTGGCACGCAGCCGGGCGGCCCGGACGCGGGTCTCGTTGACGACGATCACGTCACCAGGATCGAGCAGGGACGGCAGGTCGGTAAACGTCAGGTCGTCGAGGGTGGATGCGACCAGGAGGCGCGCCGCGTCCCGCGGTTCGATGGCCTGCTGCGCAATCGCAGCTTTTGGCAGGTCGTAGTCGAAGTCAGAGGCGAACAGAGTCATCAGTCGTCAGCCTTCAGCCTTCAATTCCTAGAAGACAGTTCGGACCGATTCTGGCTGATGAGTGATGACTGTGGACTGACGACTCAGTCCAGCAACTTTCCCTGCGCCGAATCGTCACGATCGACTCCGAGATGGACGTACGCCCTTTCGGTCGCTATCCGTCCACGCGGAGTGCGCTGGAGATAGCCTTCCTGGAGCAGGAAGGGCTCATAGGCGTCTTCCACCGTCTCCGGATCCTCCCCTACGGCGATAGCGAGCGTCGACAGGCCGACCGGCCCGCCTCCGAACTTGGATACAACGGCCTCGAGAATTGCCCGATCGACCTTGTCCAAACCATTCCTATCGACCTCGAACACTTCCAGCGCCTTGTCGGCAACGACCTCGTCGACCCGCCCGTCTGCGCGAACAGCGGCGTAATCACGCACCCGTCGCAGCAATCGATTGGCGACCCGCGGGGTGCCCCGGCTGCGACCGGCGATGGTTTCCACACCGGCGGTGGTTATATCGACTTCGAGGATGGATGCGGACCGGTTCACGATGGCGCCGAGGTCTTCGACGCCGTAGTAGTCGATCCTGGCCACATAGCCGAACCGGTCGCGAAGCGGCGGGGCAACCCTCCCCACCCGGGTTGTCGCCCCGATAAGGGTGAACGGGGGCAAGTCGATCTTGATCGATCGCGCAGCCGGGCCCTTGCCAACGACGATGTCGAGCTGGAAGTCCTCCATCGCCGGGTACAGCACCTCCTCGACCTGGCGGGGCAACCGATGGATCTCGTCGATGAATAGCACGTCTCCCGCCTCGAGATTGGTAATCACTGCGGCCAGGTCACCGGGTCGCTCGAGGGCCGGTCCCGACGTTCCACGGAACTGGGCACCCATCGCGGCGGCAAGGATGGCCCCGAGCGAGGTCTTGCCAAGTCCAGGCGGCCCCGAGAACAGCACGTGGTCGACGGCCTCACCTCTCCCCCTTGCGGCTTCGATGAGGATCGCCAGCCGTTCTTTGAGAGCGGCCTGGCCGATGAAGTCCTTCATACGCCGGGGCCGAAGACCGGCCTCCATCGCCTCATCCTCCGGAGTGGCGGCCGGGGTGAGCAGGCCTTCGTCTCTCACGCGTCAGCACCCTTTCCCAGAGTCTGTAGCGACCGGCGCAGCAGATCCTCCACCGACAGATCCTGGGGCAGGTCGCGAAGCGCACCCCCGATTTCGTCCGCCTGGTAGCCGAGCCCCTCCAGGGCGGCTCTGACCTGCGCCCGCGTTCCGGACGGATCGATCTCAGCGTCCGGGAGCTCCAGCTTCGGCCGCAGCTCCAGCAGCAGCTTTTGCGCAGACCGCTTCCCGATGCCGGGTACGGCGGTGAGCGCAGCTACGTCGTCCGAGGCGACCACGCCCCTCAGCTCGTTGGCATCCATCGTGGACAGGATGGCGATGGCAACCTTCGGCCCAATGCCGGAGATGCCGAGGAGCAACCGGAATAGGTCGCGATCGTCCGTGGAGGCGAAACCAAAAAGGGCCAGCTGGTCTTCCCTGACATGGAGATGCGTATGCACGACGGCATCCTCGCCGACCCCTGGCAGGTCGACCATCGTCCTGACCGGCACCGCGACCTCGTAGCCGACCCCCCCCACGTCGATGACCACCGACTCGCCGTCGAGCCGAACCAGCGTTCCTCGGAGGCGGCCGATCACGACGCCTCACCCGCTACGGCCCCATGCTGGACGTGACAGAGCGCAACCGCCAGGGCGTCAGCGGCATCCGCAGGTTCGGGAGGGGTGCGCAAACCGAGGCGCATCGCGATCACGCGCTGCATCTGTGTCTTGTCCGCGGTGCCCGAGCCGGTCAACGCCTTCTTGACGGCAGATGGGGTGTACTCCCCCACTTCGATACCTGCTTCGGCGAGCACGAGTAGGGCGACCCCGGAGGCCCGGGCCACGGCCATGGCGGTCTGTCGGTTCTTGTTGACGAACACCTGCTCGATGGCGGCCGCCGTCGGCTCGTGCTCGGCGACCACCTGGCGCAAGTCACGTGCAAGCTCGGCGAGTCGTTGAGTCACCGGCTGCGAAGGCTCGGTGCGGATCACGCCTGCGGCAACCGCTCGCTCTGATGACCCCGACGATGCGATGATCCCATACCCGGTGCTGGTCAGGCCGGGGTCGATTCCTAACACGAACATATGTTCTAGAGCGTAGCGCGTGGCTGTGACGAGCCAAGGACTGCGAGTCGCGAGTCAAGAGTCATGGGTGAACAGTCATGAGTCGCAAAAGCGGCGAGGGTCTGGTTTCTCAGGACTCAAGACTCAAGACTCAAGACTCACCAGTACATCATCCGGGATGTCGAAGTTGGCGTAGACCGCCTGTACGTCGTCGAGGTCCTCGAGAGCGTCGACGAGGCGAAGCACTCTGGGTGCGGTTTCCTCGTTGACCGCCACTGAGGTGGTGGGCATTTGGGTCACCTCAGCGTGGTCGATGTGCACCCCGGCATCCTCGAGGGCGGCGCGCACCGCACCGAGCTCGGACGGCGGGCTGATGATCTCCCATTGATCGCCGGATGACGTGACATCGTCGGCACCACCATCGAGAGCGCAGAGCATCACGGTTTCCTCTTCGCCCGAGACGAGCAGGTAGCCCTTCTGCTCGAACAGGTAACCAACCGAACCCGGCTCGCCAAGGCTTCCGTTGTGCCTGGTGAACGCGGAGCGCACGTCCGCCGCCGCCCGGTTCCGATTGTCGGTGAGCACCTGAACGTAGAGAGCGACGCCGCCCGGCGCGTACCCCTCGTACCACACCTCCTCGTATGAGACTCCCTCGGCCTCGCCCGTGCCTCGTGCGACGGCACGCTCGATGTTGTCCTTCGGCACCGAGGCGTCCTTCGCCTTCTGGATGGCCGTAGCCAAAGTGGGGCTGGCGGCCGGGTCGCCGCCCCCGGCGCGGGCGGCGGCTTCGATACCCTTGATCAGCTTGGCGAAGACCTTGCCCCGCTTGGCGTCCTGTCGACCTTTGCGGTGCTTGATGTTTGCCCATTTGGAGTGGCCTGACATCAGTGGTCCCCGAGAAACAGCTCGTGCAGGCGGCCGTCGGAAGTCAACTCTGGGTGGAACGATGTGGCGACGATGTTGTCTTGACGAACGACGACCGGTCGGTCGCGTCCGGTCTCGGGATCGGCGACGGTCGCCAGCACCTCCACCGATCCGCCAACCTTGTCGATCCATGGGGCGCGGATGAACACGGCATGGATCGGACCGTCGAGCCCGGTGACGTCGAGAGCCATCTCGAACGAGTCAACCTGGCGACCAAAGGCATTTCGCTCGACGACGGCGTCGAGCACGCCGAGCTGAGGCTGGTCGGGACCGGTCGTCGACGTCGCAAGAAAAATCATTCCCGCACAAGTCCCCAACACCGGCATTCCCTCCTCGATTCGCCGGCGCACCGGTTCGATCAGCCCGTAGATTGTGGCGAGCCGCCCGATCGTGGTCGATTCACCACCCGGGACGATCAGCGCATCGACGTCGTCGAGCTCTTCGGGGGTGCGTACCTCGACGCCGATGTGTCCAAGGCCTTCAATGATCGCCAGATGCTCTCGGAAGTCACCCTGGAGTGCGAGGGCCCCGACCCGCACCTCAGTCGCCCCGATCCTGCATCCGCTCCTCGGCCGGCATGGTGTCGATGTTGATGCCGACCATCGCTTCGCCGAGATTCTTCGAGACCTTGGCGATCTTCTCCGGGTCCTGGTAGAAGGTGGTCGCCTCGACGATGGCGCGTGCTCGCACATCGGGGTCGCCCGACTTGAAGATCCCGGAGCCGACAAAAACGCCGTCGCACCCGAGATGCATCATCAGCGCAGCATCGGACGGGGTGGCGATCCCTCCGGCTGCAAAGTTGACGACGGGCAGCACGCCGGTCTCGGCGACCTCGGCCACCAGGTGGTACGGCGCTCGTAGGTCCTTGGCAGCGTTCATTAGCTCGTCGGCGTCGAGCGTGGTGAGCGAGCGGATCTGCGCCGTCATCAGCCGCATGTGCTTGACGGCTTCGACCACGTTCCCCGTGCCCGGTTCACCCTTGGTCCTGATCATTGCCGCCCCCTCGCCAATACGGCGAAGCGCTTCACCGAGGTCCTTGGCCCCGTTCACAAATGGAACGGTGAACGCCCGCTTGTCGATATGGGTGTCGGCGACCGGAGTAAGGACCTCCGACTCGTCGATGTAGTCGACGCCGAGCGATTGCAGCACCTGAGCCTCGACGGTGTGACCGATGCGAGCCTTTGCCATCACCGGGATCGACACCATTGCGATGATCTGTTCTACCTTGGCCGGATCGGCCATGCGGGCCACGCCTCCATGGGCACGGATATCGGCCGGTATGCGTTCGAGGGCCATGACGGCGACGGCGCCTGCTTCCTCGGCGATCTTGGCCTGGTCGGCGCTGACGACATCCATGATGACGCCGCCCTTGAGTTGCTGCGCCAGGCCGCGCTTGACCCGGTCGGTGCCGTGTTCAGCTGTGGGTTCCATGGGATCGATTGTACCGATGGGGGTGGATGTAGCGAGAGGAGGTAGTTGCCGATACCCGATTCGTACTCGGTGCCCACTACGAGCTACCAGAGTGTCATCGCAGGGCGATGGCGTCCTCGTATGCCTCGATGTATCGCGCCGCCACCCCGGCGCCGTCGTAGTCCATGGAGCGCTGCCGCGCCGCCTCCCCCATCGATCTTGCTTTGGCCGGGTCCTGGAGAAGCTCGACAACGGCTGCAGCGAGCTCCATCGGATCACCCGGGGTGACCATCGTCGCTACGCCGCCGGCTACGTACTCGAAGGCGGGGATCGCCGATGCGACGACAGCAGAACCGGCGGCCATCGCCTCCAGAACGACGACACCGAAGCTCTCGGCACCGGGGTTGGGTGCGACGTGGATCTCCGATGCCGCCAATTCGTGGCGTTTCTCGTCCTCGGCAACCCGGTCCAGAAAGGTCACGCCGTTCATCTCGGCACGATCGGCGCCGATCACATGGAGTTCCGCCTCCGGCACCGCGGCCCGGATCCGTGGCCAAGCTTCCAGTATCACCGAGAGGCCTTTGCGGGGGTCGTCGCGGCCAAGAAAGGTCACCCGGTGCCGAACCGTTGGGCCGGTGGCATAGTCATCGACATCGACGCCGTTCGGGATGATGCGATACTCGACCATCCCGTCGATCGCCGAGCCGGCGACCGGGCTCACCGCAGTAAACACGTGGACCCCATGGAGCGCCTGCTGTATCACCGGGCGCCCGTATCGGTACAGGCGACGAACCCACACGGGCGGGTCGGCGTGAAAGGTCGCCACCTTGGCGGGACCGGACACAGACAGCGCCCCAACCGAGACCATCGGAACCAACGGCTCGTGCACGTGGACGACATCGAAGCCGGCCAGCGCCCGCCGCACCGAGCCCACCACTCGCGGATCGAGCCGCACCGGTGCCATAGAACGATTGATTGTGAGCATCGTCGTGCGACCGGGTAGCACGTCACCCCCAGGCCCTTCCCCTCCCGGACCGACGAGCCTGGCTTCGACACCCGCTTCTTCGAGCCATGGCACGAGGCGGGTTGCCTGATCCTGGACGCCACCCGGAATATCCAGGTCATAAGGGCAGACAACGGCCACCCTCATCGTCGCTCCTCCAGCCAGGTGCGATCGGAGGGCCAGTTGGGCTGAAACATATGCCACTGCGTCGGCGCCTCGCTGATGATGCGCTCGAAGGCGTCGGCAAGGGCCTGGGTGCGGAGAGCGAAACGCTCCTCTCGATTTTCGTGGTCCGCCGGCTCGATCTCGGGATAGGCGACGACGCGGTACCGGTCGCCATTGAAGTAGGTTCCGATCGGAAACAGCGCGGCGCCCGTCAGCTCGGCGAGTGCGACCGGACCCACCGGCATCGTCGTCCGCTCACCAAAGAAGTCGACCTCGATCCCCGTTCCGGTCACGTCCCGATCAGACACGAGGGCGGCGACCTTCCCCTCCTTGAGCCCCCTGGCCAGCGAGGTCAATGGTGATCCTCGGCCGGCGATGAAGATCTCGATCCCATATTCGGCTCTGGTCTGGACGAACCATTCCGTGATGCGGCGATTGGGCAGTTCCTCGGCCACAGACATGATGGGGAGACCGAGCGAGTTGGAGAACGGTGCCGCCACCTCCCAGTTCCCCAGGTGGGCCACCGCAAAGATGATCCCGCGACCGGCATCCCTGGCGGCGAACACCGGAACCTCTCCTTCGACGTCCACGTGCTCCAGGATCCAATCGGTTCTCGATGCTCGAAACCAGAAGACCTCGGCCCAATACCGCCCATACCACCCGAACATCTCCCGAGCCGCCTCGGTGATCTCGCCCTCAGACGGCTCCGACCCGAGCACCCTCCGCATGTGCCGCCGCGCCAGCGCCAGTCGCTCGGTTGCGGCATAGGACAAGAGGCGCCCGATCCAGCGTCCACCACGGCTCACCAGCGCCGGAGGAAGACGGCCGAGGACGCCGGCCAGGAAACGGTAGAGAAGGTAGCCGGAGAGGCCTCTCACCCGGGGAGCTGCTGCCAGGTGCGCCGGATCCTCTGGGCTACGGTGAGCCCGGTGAGGATGACCATGATCCACAGCATCGGTAGCAACACCTGGTCCCAGAACCCTGCGAAAAAGACGCCGGTCAGGGCCAGCATCATGCGTTCGGCGCGACCCATCCACCCACCACGGCCCTCTGCTCCCCAAGACTCGGCCTTGGACCTCACATAGGGGGTGAGGAGGGAGAAGGCCAGCGCCAGTATGCACAGGATCAGCCCCACCGGGTCCTCTCTGAGATAGACGGCGAGACCTACCCAGATGGCGATCTCACCGATGCGATCCGACATCGCGTCGAGAAACGCCCCCTTGAGGGTGGCTGTGCCTTGAATCCGAGCCAGCGGGCCGTCCAGGGCATCGAGAACGACCCCGATCGTCGCCACCAGGGCTCCTTGCCACAAGAAGCCGGTTGCGATCAACACCGACCCTGCGATGGTCAACAGCAGACCGACGATGGTCACCATGGCCGGCGTGACGCCGACCTTGTCCAGACCCCTCGCCATCGGTTGCAGGATGGGCGCGATCTTCTTCCGCGCCTTGAGCTCGATCATGCGCCACCCGGGAAAATTCGAGGGATATTTCCGTTTCGCACCAGTTTCATCGTGCGCGAAGGTACCACACCCCATCCATCGGCAGCGATGCCAGTACAATGGACGTGTCTGGCTCCCTTTGGCCCCATGGTTTGGAAGGATGTGGTAACACATGACCGATCGCACCGCCGAGCTCACCATCGGGGACCAGCAGCTCGAGCTCCCGATCATCGAGCCCACGATCGGAAACGATGGCCTGGGGATCTCGAGCCTGCGCAACATCACAGGCGACGTCACGTTCGACCCGGGATTCGCTAACACCGCGGGTACCCGCTCATCGATCACGTACATCAACGGGGCGGAGGGGATTCTCCGTCACCGTGGGTATTCCATCGAAGACCTCGCCCTCAACGCCGAGTTCCTCGAAGTCGCCTATCTCCTTCTCTTCGGCGAGTTGCCGAATCAACAGCAACTCGCCGAATGGAATAGCGGCATCGCCGGCCACGCCCTGGTCAAGGAGGAGATGAAGCGGTTCTTCGACGCATTTCCCAACAATGCCCACCCGATGGCGATCATGGCGTCAGCGACGAATGCGATTTCCACCTTCTATGAGGAGTACCACGATCCATCCGATGAAGAGGCCGTGATCGAGAGCGCCATCCGCCTCATTGCCAAGATGCCAACGATCGCAGCTTGGTCGTACAAGAAGTCGATGGGCATGCCCTACAACTACCCGCGCAGCGAGCTCGACTACGTGGAGAACTTCTTGCACATGATGTTTCACCTCCCCACTGAGGAGACCAAGGTCGACCCGGTGATCGCTCGGGCTCTCAACGTCCTGTTCATCCTGCATGCCGACCACGAGCAGAACTGCTCGACTGCCATGGTCAGGGGGGTCGGGTCGAGCCGAGCCAACCTGTTCACTTCGGTGGCGGCAGGGATCAGTGCGCTATGGGGACCGCTGCATGGGGGTGCCAACCAGCAGGTGATCGAGATGCTCAAGACCATCGTGGAGGACCCGGAAGAGGACGCTCAGAGCATGATCGCTCGGGCTAAGGATCCGGACGATCCCTTCAAGCTCATGGGCTTCGGCCACCGCGTCTACAAGAACCACGACCCGCGGGCGATCGTGCTACGAACCTACGCCGACGATGTACTGGCCACGGTCGGCGTCTCCGACCCTCTGCTCGAGGTCGCCAAGGAACTCGAACAGGCGGCGCTGCAAGATGACTACTTCATCGAGCGGAAGCTGTTTCCCAACGTCGACTTCTACTCGGGCATCATCTTCAGGGCTCTCGGATTCCCTTCGCGCATGTTCACGGTGCTGTTCTCGATCGGGCGAGTACCCGGCTGGATCGCGCAGTGGAAGGAGATGACCGAGGATCCGGAAACCCGGATCATGCGGCCGCGCCAGATCTACGTCGGCAAGGTCGAACGCGACTTCGTCAGGCTTGCAGACCGGTAGATCAGTAGATCAGTAGATCAGAAGATCAGTGCCTTCCTTCGCTACTTCGCTACTTCGCTACTTTCTCGCTACTTCCCTACTTCCCTACTTCCCT
>JACZST010000037.1 GCA_022574065.1 Acidobacteriota bacterium | reverse complement strand
CGTTGCCGCTCGGCGACAGCGCCGGGGTCTTGCTGAAGCACATGTACATGAAGATGCTGTTGAAGGTATCCAGACCGCCGGCGATACACATGTCCGAGCGACCGGCCTGAAGTTCCATGGTTGCCATATGGATGGCGCTCAAGGAACTGGCGCAGGCAGCATCCACTACGCAGTTGGTGCCGCCCAGGTCAAAGCGGTTGGCAATGCGTCCGGCGGCAACATTGCCGAGCAGACCAGGGAAGGAATTTTCCTGCCAGGGCACGTAACCAGCGGCGATTCGTTGCACCACATCATCTGCAGTTTCCCGGTCGACACCGGCATCAGCCAGCGCCTTGCGCCACAGCGGGTGCCCGAGGCGAGCGCCCAGGGGAATGACCAGTTCCAAGGTGCCGGTGACACCCATGATCACCGAGGTGCGGTCACGATTAAATTCGCGACCATCGCCGGCTTTGGCGCTGGTGGAATAACCGGCATCCAGCAACGCCTGGCGGGCCACCACCATGCCCAGCAACTGGGTGGTATCGGTCGCCTCGATGTTGTTCGGGCTGAGATCGATCGGTAGCTCTGACATGTCGTCGAGCTGGGTCGGGAGGATCGGAACGACGTCTGCGCGGCGCAGGAAGCCGTCCGTAAGCGCCTCCACGGTCGGTCGCTTTCCACCCTCGGGAAGGGCTGCGGCAGTGGCCATGACTATCTCTGCACGCCCGAAGGTCGATGACCCTGCTGTGAGCCCGTCGCTTGACGCGAGCCGGTCGAAGAGGGTGTCGGGATCGGCATCAGCTATGTCGTAGCTGCGATTGAGCACTCCCGACACCACGACGGGGGTGAGACCAACCTCGGTGGCTCGCTCCAGCCACTCCGGCATCAATGTGCCGAGCGGGTGATCGTTCTTCGGGGTGCGCGTGGCAAGGGTTGCGACCTCGTTTCCCGAGGCGGTGTCAGCGATGCCATGTGATTCGCGCCACGCTTCGATCTGCTGTCGTCGCTGTGAGAACGCCATGATCTGTTCCCGAGTGAAGCCCTCGATGTCCGCCATTCCCTTGCGCACGGGCTGCCATCGGACCCCAAGTCGCTCGGTGAGGCGGCTTCGCAGTTCTGCCTCGTGGAGATAGCCGGCGGCCAGCTTGTTTCGATAGAGGAGACGTCCGTCGATCGCTCGCCAGATCCCGTCGACACCTTTGACCCGGTTCGCCACGACGACGTGGGTGTGTAGCTGTGGGTCGTCGGCGCGGCTGGTGAACTCGGTGAACCAGGCTGACACGTAGCCGCTGCTCCGTATCGGCCACGTCTCGGTCAGGTAGCGAGGAGTTCCGTCCTGACCAAGGACCGGCTCTCCGTCGCGATCCACGACCCGTGTCCGGGATGCTCCCCGAGTCGACGACGCCACCGACTCCATGTAGATAACGGCCTCGGCAGTGGCTTCCTCGAATGCCGCGACGACATGCCGCCGGGTCTCGGCGTCTCCGAACGCCCACAGCAGCGACACGGACTTGTCTGCAGAAAAAGTCAGATCCCACGCCGCCACCCCGTCCGTCCGCAGCTTGCGTCCGAGCTGCTCGCCCGTGCCGGGATGTTGCCCGTCGAATAGCCGCACCAGGCCCTCGGCGCTCACCGCGCCTTCCAGACCGAGTTCAGCGGCGCCGCTGCCGTGCCAGTGACCGGTGGCGAGGCCGCCTCTCAGGTAGTAGTCCTCGCGAGGCGAAATCTCGCCCACCTTCTGGAGGTAGTAGTCCTTGCCGGCCTTGGCGAGACTCAACACCTCGACCCCTCCGGGAGGTCGACTGGTTTACCGCCCGCAACTTGTTGCACGTGCGTGTGTCGCTGAGGCCGGTTTGGTGACGGGCGGTTTACGTGCACGATTTGGTCCTTCGGATCTAGAGAGTTAGGGCGAGTGCGACGGGTGTTTGGCAAGCTCGGCATCGACAGGCTCTTGGTCTGGGGTGGATCCAGCCTTCAGGCCAGGCGGGGGACCGCTCCGCGCAGCTGGTACACAAAGCACATGAGCCGTACAGCGGAATCAGGGTGAATTCGGCCGGCACGTCGATCTGCGAGTCGCACAGATCGCAGTTCCATGTGCCGTTATTCGGTGGGAAACTCCCGGAAAGGGGGTGATCGGGGTCGCCGCCAGCGCTGTTCGCGAGAGAGTGTGCGATCTGGCGGCGCCGATTCTCGCGATGCGCTTCCGGCTTCACTACCCATCGGAAGGCGTCGCGACAGGCGACGCAGAGCTGATCGCTCCCGGACCCGCTCGTGGCACAGCTCGGGCAATCCGATCGGAGGTTCTTTGGGTTGCGCATCGGGGGTCTCCCGCTGATTGCGATGCGCTCCATCGTGGACGAGAAGCATGTCGGGGGAGTTACAGATGGCTTACAACCGCAAAGGAATCGCGTTGACAGCTATCTGACAGCTATCTGTAACCCATCCGACATGCTCAGGGCGCAGAGTCGGGCGGTAATGCCACCCGATTCCGCAGGAACGACGAGCACCCGGGACACGGTTGAGCGCCTGCACGAGCAGCTGAAGGACGCGCTCCAAACGCTGGTGACGTCCGAGGACTGGCAGCGGGCTCTCACCGTCGCCGCCCGCTTCCACGCCTATTCGTTCGCCAACACGCAGCTCATCTGGAGCCAGTCAATGGCGCGGGGGTTCACACCGACCCGCGTCGCCGGCTACCGGGCGTGGCAGAAGCTGAACCGTCATGTCCGGCGGGGCGAACGCGGGCTGGCCATCCTGGCACCGCTTACCCGCAAGGTCGACACCGAGGAAGGGGAGGAGGAACGCCGGCTGTTCGGGTTCAAGGCGGTTCACGTCTTCGACATCTCCCAGACCGACGGCGAACCACTCCCCGAGATCCGCCCTGCCCTCGTCGAGGGGGACCTGCCCACCGAGTGGGGAGTGGTCACTTCACTCATTGCGGACGCCGGGTTCTCACTTCAGGTGACAGAGTCAGACCGACTCGGCGAGGCGAACGGGTTAACCGACTACGAGACCCGCCAGGTCGTGGTCCGGGCAAGCCTGCCAGGGGCGCAGCGTTTCAAGACCGCAGTTCACGAGCTTGCCCACATCAGGCTCCACGAACCGACATCGCAGGGACGTCCCAACTGCCGGGGCGTCGTCGAGGTCGAAGCCGAGTCGGTCGCCTTCATGGTGTGCGCCTCCCTCGGCGTGGACAGCACCGGCTACAGCCTCCCCTACGTGGCTGGATGGTCCGGCGGCGATATCGACAAGGTGGCGAGCACCGCCGACCGGGTGATGCGCTGCGCCCACGGAGTCCTCGACGCGCTCGAAGCCGCCAGGCGCCTGCGGCTTGCCAAGGACCTCGAACCGGCCGGATCGAACGGCGTGACAATCAGCCTCGCCGAGCAAGGTGCGTCGCACATGTCGAGCTCGGCGGCTTCTGTCGACATTCCCTCGTCCTCGGGCCGCGGCTCGCAAGCCGAGCAAGCGCTCCACCTCGCCACTTCTATCTACCAGACGCAGCTGCAGGAGCCTGCCGGCGCCGAGGGGCGTGCGTATCTCCACCAGCGAGGCTTCGACGCCGACACGATCGACCAATGGCACCTCGGCTATGCACCGGCTTCCTGGGACAAGCTTGTCAGGGCGCTTCAGGATGCCAGCTTCGCCGACGATGTCATCCTCGAGTCCGGGATCGCCGGCCTCTCCCGCACCGGACAGCTCTATGACCGGATGCGGGGCAGGATCATCTTTCCCGTCTTCGACGCGGGCGGATCGCCGCGAGGTTTTGCCGGGCGCCTGGTTGTTGGAGATGGGCCCAAGTACCTCAACACCCCTGAGACGGCGCTGTATGTGAAGCGGACGCTGCTCTACGGCCTGCACCTTGCAGTACCAGCGATCGCCGAGAATCGCCGCGCGGTCATCGTTGAGGGTTACACCGACGCGATCGCCGCCCACCAAGTCGGAATCCACAACGCGGTCGCGACCGGGGGCACGGCTCTAACCCGGGAGCACCTGGATTCGTTGAGACCGGTCGCGTCGATCATCATCCTCGCCTTCGACGGCGACGACGCAGGCAGTCTCGCCGCCCACCGAGTTGCACAGCTCCCCAGGGACACGATCGAGGCGATCGACCTCCGAGTCGCAGGGCTTCCGGCCGGCGACGATCCCGCGGGCCTCGTCGCCGGCGGGCAGGAAGCTTGGCTGCGTGAGCTCGTCGCTGGCGCAAAACCACTCGTTGACTACCTGATTGACGAGCTGGTGGCCCGACACAACCTCGAAGAGCCCGAAGCCGTCGTCCGAGCGATGCGCTCCGGCGGTGCGCTCATTGACCATCTGACCGGTCCCCACGATCGAGGGAAGGCGGTGAGCTACCTCGCTCTGCGCCTCGACCGAGGCGAGGCGCTGGTTGAGCGAGCCATGCTGATGGGTGCTCCAGGCGCCAGTGGTCTCAGAAAGAGCAATGGCGAACGGACACTGAGGTGACGATGGCTGCGACCGTGGTATGCGCTGTCGTCGCTCGGCCCGATCCAGATCGGATGTGGGCCGCCGCCGACCAGACAGCCTTCCGTTCGAGTCCTGCGGGGCTACCGGCATGATTCGTCTTGACCGCTCGCCGTCCAGCCTCGAGGTGACCGCCAGCGGTCGATACGGGGAAGGCGAGTCCACGGACAGGGGTTCCCTGCCTGTTTGCATCACGGCAAGTCTGGGCCTCGCCATACAATCGACAGCATGGCGACAACCCGAAGTTCAGACGTGGGCCCGTCGACCCGACCGGTAGCCGTTCCCGATGACGTCGATGACCCGTCGATAACGAAAGCGGCGGGTCAGGTCGTGTTGCCCGCGCACCTCCGATGGAGCGGACGATCCAACTACGACCTGTCGGATCGGCGGGATCGCATCAGCGCATACGAACAGGTGTTAACCGAGGGAACGGACGATGACGTTCGCTACTTCATCGACGTCGACCTGCTGTGCGATCTATGGGACGAGATGGTGCTCTCTCCCCACGTACGAGCCGCATGGGACTCCTGGCTGCGCCGTACCGGCCGGCTGACCTAATCGGATGCTCAGCCCACTCCAACAACGACTGCGGCAGCTGGTCTCTCAGCTCCCGGACACCGACACGGTCGCGTTGGCCGGCGGAGCGGCACTGATCGTAAGAGGCATCGTTGACCGCGCAACGCGCGATCTCGACTTCTTCGCCACCTCGCCCGAAGAAGTAGATCGACTCCTGCCACAGCTGGAGGTTCTGCTGAGGAACGACGGCCTCAAAGTGCAACGAATCCAGGTCGCCGACGGGTTCGCTCGCCTCCTGGTGTCCACCGACGTCGAAACTACGAGGATCGACCTCGCGTGGGATGCCCGGCGATTCCCCCTGGAACACGCTGAGGATGGACCGATCCTTTCCGAAGACGAACTCGCCGCCGATAAAACGCTGGCACTCTTTGGCCGGGCCGCCGCCCGCGACTTTATCGACGTCGCAGCTCTCGCCTCCCGACATGGCCTCGAACGCCTCTGCGTACTCGCTGCCGAGAAAGATCCCGGCTTCAACCGGCCCGTTTTTGCCGACATGCTCAGAAGCTTTGACCGCCTTCCCAGAGCCGATTTCGACGTCGACGACGCCGAATTCCATCGTCTGGGCGAACTGGTGAACGGCTGGCTCCAGCAGCTCGAGATCGAGATACCCAACAACCCCGGCCGTGAGCCGGGCAGGGACACAACGCCAGGCCTCGAACGCTGATACTCAGTTCAAGGATTCCGAAACCGGGGCTGCAAACCCATCTTTTGAGCGATTTAGCGAATTCGCTGGCCCGGCAGGGCAATAGAGCGGTTTTCGGCCACGAAAATCGGGGTCTGTCATCGATCTGTCATCTATCTGACAGCTATCCGTAACCCTTAACCCCCATGCTCGTGCCGTGAACAAGGGTCGAATCTGGTCCGTCGGTAGGCGGGTATGACTAGTCGAGATTTGCCCCTTTTCTTGTCATACCCGGCCCGTAGTGTTGGCTTCGGGCACTAGTGCTGCTCCGCGACGAAACGCAGCGCGGCACGTGACGAGGAGGACGGCAGCGATGCCAGGGAGATACCTGTCTCTCCGGAGGGTCGTGCCGCTTGCGGCGTTGGCCTTGTTCGCCGCAGCCTGCGGGCCCGCTTCCTCGGAGCCGGTGACCCCGACCCTGGATTCAACCACTGCGACGTCGGCACCGACCTCGACGACGCTCCCAGCGCCGCGACCGCATGTGGTGGAGGAGCTGTGGATCCAGGTGTGGGCAGCCGCCACCGAGCTCGATGCGACGGTAGCGAGCCTCGCCGATGTGGCGACTCCGGAGGTCGCAGCCGCGATGATCGCTGCTGTACAGGGCGACGACGGGGTGCAACGAACCCTCATCCACTTCCCGGTGATCGGTGACCCGGTGCCGGATGGGTCGGTGGAGGTCAACGACTGCCTCACCATCGACCCCCGCCTCCCGGAAACCACGGGGGACTTCTGGTATCGGGGGAGCGCGGCGTTCGATGGGGACGGGACGCCGCGGTTCGCGTCGCTCAAGGAGATGTCTCACGGGTGTGTCCCCGCAGAGCTGGCGACACCCGCGATTGCCGCCTACGAGGACTACTGGGACGCACAGATGGAATTCCTCAACCCCGTCGATGCCGACCACCCGCGGCTCTTCGAGACCACGACGGGTGATTTGCTTGCGGAGTTCCTCAGGACGCTGCCACCTTTAGAAGCGGAGGGGATCGAAGTGCGGGGACGCCCCGAAACTCACCCATGGATCCTGAGCTACAACTCGCCGACTGAGATCCTCATCGCCGATTGCCAACTCGTCCATCCAGAGGACGGCGCCTACGTGATCGCGACCGGGGAGAGGCGCGACGACTTGATCCCACCGATCGTAGATGGTCAGCGAGACCAGCTCCGTGCGAGCGTGTGGTTTGTTGATGGGCGTTGGAAGGTCGGAGCGGTGAGTGGCGAATTGGACTTCGGTTGCGAATTCGACGACTTCGGAGACCCAAAGGTATGAGAAGCAGAACCTTTTCGCTAAGCGTCATCGGAGCGATGCTGGTAGCGGGCGTTGCGCTGGTCCCAGCAGGCCCTGCAGACGCGCTGGAATGCTCAAGCGGGTCAGGCTTCACCGGGAGGGGTGGGGGAGCGGAGGTGCTGTGCTATCTGCTGGACAGGGACGGGCCTCCCCGTCACTCGCTCACAGACCGGGAGCGGTGGGACAGGTACTGCGCTGCGATCCCGCTGGTCCCGCCCTGGGAGAAGCAAGAGAAGGAGGGGTGGGGTCCGTTCGAGATGAGGGGGCCGACCCAGTCTGACCAGCCTGTTGACGACCACACGCTCGAATTGCTGGGCCTCGACCCAGGTGGCGATTACTCCTTATGGAGCGTGGGCTGCACCGCGCCTGGGGTGCCTGGGCTCCCTGGCTATCCACTTGTCATGTTCATCGTGTGGGAGAAGGCGGCACCGGTTGACCCGGTGGCGCTGCGCGATGAGGCAGCGGCGCGGATTAACCCGCCGGCTCCGTCTTTGGGGACGTCGCCGCCATTCGATCAGTGGCCGGCGATTGTGCAGATGCCGACCTGGTTGTGGATCACCGACCCGTGGGTGACCGATGTCGAGGCGGAGTCTCAGGGCGGCGTGTCGGTGGTTGTGGCGGCCCGTCCGGATCGCGTGACGTGGACGTTCGGGGATGGGGGGAGTGTGGTGTGTTTCGGGCCGGGGGTGGCGTGGCAGTCCGGGCTGTCGGAGGATGCGACGGATTGTTCCTACACGTTCACCCACACGTCGGCCGGGTTGCCCGACTCGCGCTATGACGCCACGGCGACGGTGACGTGGGTATTCAGCTGGACGCTCAACGGCGTCGACCAGGGCGACTTCGGGTCCTTCGACGCCACGTCGTCGTTCTCGATCGAAGTTGGCGAGATTCAGGTAATCGAGGTGAATGGATAGGAGCCATGGCAACACTGATCGACCGACCAGAAACGACCGGGGATGGGGAACCGGACTTCGATCTGCGACCCCCGCCAGGGGCACGATCCAAGCTCCCCGAGGTCGCCGTCGGTGTCCTGGTGGTGGTGGTGTTCGCGTTGGCCGGGTTGTGGCTGGTGACCGCAGCGACTGATGGGGATGCGGTGTTGGCGTTGCGGAATCCGATCGCTCGGGGCGAAGTCGTCGCCCTCGACGACCTCCAAGTGGTGACCGTGAGTAGCGACGTCCCGATCGCCTCGGTCGCCGAGACGGATGCAGGTCTCATGGTGGGCCGGGTGGCGCTGGTGGATCTCCCGGCGGGTGCGTTGGTGACGCCCTCGCAGTTCGCCGCGATCGACGTCCTCGAGGTGGGGGAGGGGCAGGTCGGTCTCGAGTTGAACGCCGGGGAGCTCCCGTCGCTGCGACTGTTGCCGGGTAACACGGTGACGGTGGTGTTGACCCCGGCGAACTCGGGGACGGTGTTGGAGGACGGGGGAGCGTTTACGGCTGGTGAGGTGCTTGTTGAGGCGGCGGTCGTCGTCGAGGCGGCCCCGGTAGGGATCCAGGGCCGCCAATTCGTAGCGTTGGCGATGACCGAGGAGGAGGCGACCGCGGTGGCGGTGGCGGCGTCTCAAGGTCGGGTGCGGCTGGTGCAGGTGGCGAGGGACCGCTGATGGCGTTGGTCTGTTTCGCCTCCCAGAAGGGCTCGCCCGGGGCGACGATGAGCGCGTTGGCGGTCGCCGCCGCCTGGCCAAACCTTGCCGGTCGTAGGAAGCTGCTGGTCGAGGCGGATCCCGATGGGGGAGTGCTGGCGGTCAGGTACCGGCTGGGCCGCGAACCGGGCCTCCTGTCCCTGGTCGGGGCGGGGCGGGGCGGGATGAGCCGCGACGGGTTGTGGAACCACACTCAACGTCTCCCCGGTGGGCTCCCGGTGGTGGTGGCGCCGGATCGTCCCGAACAAACTACCGCCGCGTTGACTGCATCAGGCTCGGCGTTGGGGGAGTGGCTACAAAGCCTCGACGACGTCGACGTGATCGCCGATGTCGGCCGGCTCGGCGTTTCATCGCCGGCGATACCGTTCGCCACGTCTGCTGACCTGTTGTTGATGGTGGCACGTCCGACCGCTGCCCAGATCCAACCCGGCGCCGAGCGCCTCGCCACCCTGGCCCGGTCCACGAAACATGTCGGGTGGTGTCTGATCGGTACCAAGCCGTACTCCGCAGAGGAGATCGAAGAAGTCCACGGGATCAGGGTGGTCGGCACCCTGGCGGATGATCCGAAAGGCGCCACGGCGCTTGAAGCCGGGACCAGCCAGCACCGCCGGGTGCGGTCACCGCTGGTGCGTTCCGCGGCCAGTCTGGCGGGCGCGATGGCTGACTGGCTCCACCCCGGCGCCGAGCACCTCGACCACCCCGACAGCTCTGAACCAGACGCCGACGCTGATGAGCCAGATGACACCAGCTCAGGCGCAACCGAAAGTGAAGAAGCGGCCGAGGGCATTGCACCGGAGACGCCGCTGGCATCGGAGGCGTCATGACCGTCGACCAGACGTTGGTTGACAAGCTGAACCGCCAGGTCGGGGAAGCCCTCCACGACCGTGACGTCGCCGACGAGACTGCCGGCGACCGCACCCTGTCGGCTGAGGACCGCCGCCAGTACGCCCGTCACCTGATTAGGGAAGCCATCGCCACCGAGAACAAGGATCGCCTCGCCGCTGCGGGTACGGTCCTCGACGCCGAGGAAGAAGTCGCCATCGAACGCGCCATCTTCAACCGACTGTTCGGGTTGGGGCGCCTCCAGGACTACATCGACGACCCGCAATACAGCGACATCAAAGTCAACGGCTTCGACCAGGTGTGGCTGACCCGACGCGACGGCACCAAGATCCGAGGCGCCCCCGTCGCTGGGTCGGATCAGGAACTGATCGAAATCATCCAAACCCAAGCCCGCCGGGGCATGTCGGAGAAACGGTGGGACTACTCCACCCCGGTGTTGGATCTGCAGCTCCCATCGGGGGATCGCCTCAACGCCCTAGCGTGGGTGACCAGCCGGCCGTCGATCTCGATCCGGCGCCACAACTTCGACATCCACAGCCTCAAACAACTCGTCGGCACCACCGTGTCCGAGTCGCTGAACGCGTTCTGCCGAGCCGCCGTCCAAGCCCGGTTCAACATCCTGGTCTCTGGCGGTACCGGAGCCGGCAAGACCACGTTCCTGCGGTGCCTCATCAACGAGATCGACCCCGACGAACGCCTCATCACCGTCGAAGACTCCCTCGAACTGTCGCTCCACCGTTTCGGGGACGCCCACCCGGATCTGATCGAAGCCGAAGCCCGGCAACCGAACATGGAAGGCGTCGGCGCCGTCCCCATGCACGAACTGGTCCGCAACAGCCTGCGGATGGACCCGGATCGGGTCATCGTCGGTGAGATCAGAGGCGTCGAGGTGCTCCCGATGATGCTGGCGATGAGCCAAGGCAACGACGGGTCACTCTCCACCATCCACGCCGACTCGTCACACGCCGTGTTCTCCCGACTCCAGATGTATATGGCGATGACCCCAGAACGGTTCGGTGTCGAATCCACCAACCTGATGGTCGCCAACGCCATCGACTTCATCATCCACCTCACCCTCCTCCCCGACCATGAGCGAGTGGTGACCTCGGTGCGGGAAGTCACCGCAGCAGACGGGCCGCTGGTCCTCTCCAACGAGATCTACGCCCCAGACCCCACCGCCCGCGCCCTCCCCGCCTTCCCGCTCCAACAAGACACCCTGGTCCGTCTGGAACGTGCCGGCTTCGACCGCAGCTGGCTGACCCATCACCGTGGCGGGTGGGCACAATGACCGCCCTTCTTGGTGCCGCACTCGGAGCGTTGGTCGGTGTCGGTGTCCTGCTCATCATCCAAGGGATCCGGGGCCGCCCCGTACTCCCACGCGGTACCGATGGGATCCCCGACGCGTTCCGATCGCCCGCCGTGTGGGGTTGGGTCGCAGCCGGGGTGGTCGCCGGCCTGCTCGTGTACGCCGTCACCGGCTGGCTCGTCGCCGCCGTAGCCGCCGGTGTGCTGGTGACGGTGGCGCCGCGCTTTGTCGGCGGGCGTAGCGAGCGTCAAGTGTTCATTGCCCGCACCGAAGCGGTTGCGGCCTGGACCGAGATGATCCGCGACACCATGGCCGGCGCGGCGGGTCTCGAACAAGCGTTGATCGCCTCCGCCGCGGTAGCCCCCGCCGCCATCGGCGACGAAGTCGACCGGTTCACCGCCCGCCTCGACCGGATGCCACTCACCGACGCCCTGGCACGTCTCGGTGACGACCTCGCCCACCCGTCGGCCGACCTCGTCGTCGTGTCGCTCGCCAACGCCGCCCGGATGGAAGCCCG
>JACZST010000036.1 GCA_022574065.1 Acidobacteriota bacterium | reverse complement strand
AGTACCGGGACCTGCTGCCTGAAGGCTTCGATGACTCGATGATCGACCACCTCGAGCACGGCCCCGACACTTACGGCGGCGGCGCTGCCCACTTCGACCCAGAGGATGAGGGACACTAGGCTCCCAGATTCTTTTCAGCACGAATGGCTCCTCGCAGCGCCGAGGGGCCCTTCGTTTGTCTGCAGCGCAGCCGCTTCCCCGGCACCTGTCGCATATTTCGTGTTGCGAATGGACTTTATGCCGTGATTGTGATGTGATTCATTCGTTCGTGTGAGGCGTGACACATCGTCTTCCGGCACGGACTACTACCTTCACTACGGATCGTCGGGCACGTACCTGCCCGTGAAAGGGACCCACTATGGCCTCAGTGACCTATGACCAATCCAGCCGCATCTATACGCCAGGGGCGCGGCCAGCCATCAACCAATTGAACTTGGAGGTGGCCGACGGGGAATTTCTGGTCCTGGTGGGGCCCTCCGGCTGCGGCAAGTCCACCGCACTGCGAATGCTGGCGGGCCTGGAAGAAGTCAATGAGGGCCGCATCCTCATTGGCGGCGAGGACGTCTCCCACGTCTCCCCCAAGGACAGGGATATTGCCATGGTTTTCCAAAACTATGCACTGTACCCCCACATGTCAGTGGCAGAGAATATGGGTTTCGCCCTCAAGATCGCCGGAGTCTCCAAAGACGAGCGCGCAAAACGCGTACGGGAGGCCGCGAAGATCCTGGATCTGGAGGCATACCTGGATCGGAAGCCGAAGGCGCTCTCGGGCGGGCAACGGCAGCGGGTGGCCATGGGCCGGGCGATTGTCCGCAGCCCCAAGGTCTTCCTCATGGATGAGCCGCTGTCCAACCTGGACGCGAAGCTGCGGGTCCAGACCCGAACCCAGATCGCGGCCCTGACCCGGGAGCTGAAGACCACCACGGTCTACGTCACCCACGATCAAGTGGAGGCCATGACCATGGGAGACCGTGTCTGCGTGCTGAAGGACGGGGTCCTGCAGCAGGTGGACAGTCCCCGCAACCTCTACGACTCTCCGGCCAACGTCTTCGTGGCCGGGTTCATCGGCTCACCGGCGATGAGCCTGTTCAAGGTCAAGGTGGAGGACGGTCAGGTGCTGCTGGGCAACGAGCGCCTCACCGTGCCAGGGGTGGACCTGCACAGCAAGTCCGAAGTCATTCTCGGAATACGCCCTGAGGACATGGAAGTCTCCAGCGATGCCAGCGGCATCAAGATGGTGGTCGACGTGCTTGAGGAACTCGGCGCCGATGCCTTCATCTACGGAACACCGCAGGACGTGCACACTTTCCAGCCGCTTATTGTGCGCGTGGGCGGCCGCCGACCTCCCGCCAAGGGCGAGACGGTCTACATCCACCCCCATCCTGACCATGTCCACCTGTTCGACGTGGAGACCGGGCTGCGGCTGAACGGAGAAATTCCGGAGAACACCCCGCACGCCACCCTCGACGACGTCGAGGCGGTGGTGTCGGCGGACGATCTGGCGGGTCTGCGCGTCGTGGTCGATCAGACCACGGTGTCCGATGAAGTCGCCGCCTACGTCGCCTCGCTTGTGCGGGCAACGCGGACCCTCCCCGCGGTCGAGGTCGGAGCGAGTCCCCGAGCTGCGGTGCACCTGCTCGCCGTCGCCAGGGCGACGGCTCGCCTCAACGGCCGCGACTTTGTCATCCCGGATGATGTGATGGCGATGGCGTCAAGCGTGCTCGCTCACCGGCTGGTGCTACGCCCTGAGGCCGAGATCGAACGGTATCAACCAGCGGACGCGGTGGCCACAGCGCTCTCGACCGTCCCCGTCCCGCGCTGACCGGTGGCGCCGACGCCTCGGGCCGCACTGTTGCTGGGGGCGATCGGAGTCGCCGCTCTTGTGCTTCCGTTGCCCCTCATACTGGCTGCGGTCGTCATCCTGGCGGGGTCGATCGTTGCCGATGCGTGGGCAGCGCGCCGGTTTCCCACGACGACCCGCCATGTCCCCGAGCTGCTGTACCGGGGAGTGCCCGGCCCGTTCTCGGTTCACCTGCACGGCCAGGCACAGCGCACCCGGGTGCGGCAGCCGGCGATTCCAGACATCGATCTCAACCCATCTGAGGGGGACGGCGGGCTCGATGCAACGATCACCCCGCAAAGGCGGGGCAGGCATGTCCTCCCCCCCTTGGCGGTACGGTCGACGGGCCCACTCGGGTTGGCACGGGCCGTTACCAGCCAGGCCGAGGACCACGAGCTGCTGGTGTATCCCGACATGCCGTCGGCACGCCGCTTGGCGGCCGCGGTGCGAACCGGCCGTTTCCGTACCGAGGGGCGCAGAAATCGGGGGCCCATCGGGTTGGGGACCGAATTCGAGTCGATCCGTGACTACACCGAGGACGACGACATCCGGTCGGTGAACTGGCAGGCGACCGGTCGCATGCAGCGCCCGATGGCGAACGTGTGGCGCGTCGAGCAGGACCGCGATGTGATCTGCGTGATCGACTCCGGTCGCCTGATGGGAGCCCCCATCGGGACGCTGACCCGACTCGACGCCGCCATCGATGCCACTGCGGCGATGGCGGTCGTTGCCGATGTCGTCGGCGACCGCGTCGGCGTGATCGTCTTCGACGACGGCATCCGCCGCGAGTTGCGACCCCGACGCCGGGGTGGCGAGGCGGTGCCGGTGGCGATCTTCGACGTCGAGCCATCGAACGCTGATTCCGACTACCTGATGGTCTTTCAGAAGCTGACCTCCTATAAGCGTGCCTTCGTGCTGGTGCTCACCGACCTCGTGGAAGAGTCGGCGGCGCGTCCGCTGATCGAAGCCCTTCCGGTGCTGTCCCGCCACCATGCTGTTGCGGTAGCCTCGGTTCGCGACCCCGATCTCACCGCCGTGCTCACCACGACCCCGCACCAAATGCTGGAGGTGGCTCAGATGGCGATCGCCGCCGACGTCGCCGATGCGAAGGACCGCGTCAGCCGGTCCTTGGTCCACCGCAATGTGGCCGTGATCGATGTCTCACACCAAGCGCTCAGCCGCGCCTGCATCGCTGCCTATCTGCAAGCCAAGTCTGTCGCTGCCTTCTGATTTGCCGAGAACCACCGCCAGGACCCAGTAGCCGCCGCCGAGGAACACACCGATCAGTACCGCCGGCCCGGCGGTCGTGCCGGTACGCGATACGAACTCTTCGACGACGGCGGCCACCACCAGGAAGGGAATCGTCCCGAGGGCAAGCTGAACCGCAGGGCCGGCCTCGGCGATGAGGGCCTTGCGCCGGGTCTGGTGCCCCGGTCGGATCAGCCCGGAGGCCAGTCGCAGCCCGGCGACCGCACCGGCAACGATGCAGCTGAGCTCGAGCAGACCATGGGCGGCGATCGCCTCGATGAACAGCGCGGTATTGCCGGCGCCGACGGCGAGCCCACCGACCGTGCCCAGGATGACCCCGTTGAAAATCATGATGAAAATCGTGCCAAAACCCCACAGGATGCCACCAGCGAAGGCGACCAAGGTCACTCGAACGTTGTTGACGAGGATGAAGGCGGACAGTCCCGCCAGCTGGTCCGCTGCCAGGCCTTGATCGGTGCCTTGCGGCTGGGTTTCGGCCACCCAGAGGAATGCTCCTGGCACGATCGAGGCCGCCGCAGCGGGGTCGGTCATCGCAACCACCCATCCGATCACTGCGGGCACGAGCAGCAATGCGGTGGCGATGGCGAGAATGACCGGGCGCTCAACCAGCAGCCGCCAATACCGGGTGCGGTAGAAGCCGGCGAGATTGACGGAGCGGCTCCGATCCGTGTAAACGAGGGCCCTGCTCCGCATGACCAGGGATTCGAGCCTGCCGACTACCGGATCCGACGGGAACAGACGCCGAGCCTGCGCCAGATCAGCCGCAGTCTGTCGATACAACCCACCCAGGCGACGGAGGCGCCATCCGCCGAGCGATGCGGGACGCGAACCTGCGGCGTCGACTAGCTGCTCGAGCTCGGTCCAGCCGGCTTCGTTCGAAGAAAGGAATCGCTCCAGGTTCACCGTGTGCGAGGGTAGAGCCGATGCATTTCGAAGAACGGGCACGAATCGAAACGCCGGAGGGTGTGACTCTCGATCTCAGGCTGGCCGGCATCGGATCCAGGATGTTGGCCTGGATGCTCGACGGGCTGATCAAGCTGACGGGTTTCATTGCACTCGCCGTCCTCGTCGCAGTGATGGGCCTCGATGGCACGATCGTTCTCGGCCTCATCGCCGTCTACGTCCTCTCCGCCTTCTTTTTCTACGACATTGCATTCGAGGTTCTGTGGGCCGGTCGCACACCCGGTAAGCGTGCCATGGGCCTCAGAGTCACGATGAGCTCTGGAGCCTCGATCGGTTTTACCGCATCGGCCGTTCGCAACGTGTTGCGCCTCATCGATTTTCTGCCGTCGCTGTACGCGGTCGGGATCGTCTCCATCGGAGTCACCAAACGGAACCAGCGCATCGGCGACCTAGCGGCGTCGACACTGGTGGTTCGGGAGCGCACCTCGGTCGAAACAGGCACCACGCCGCTTCCTCGAGTCTCGATCCCGGCAGGGCTGGACGTGACCGGAGTTTCCGCAGAGCGGCTCGTGCTCGCCCGAAGGTTCCTGGACCGCCGCGACTCGATGAGCCAGGGCTCTCGCATCGAACTCGCACGCACGGTGGCTGCAGCCCTACGACCGGCCCTGGCGGGACCCATCGCCGATTTGGATGACGAGCGACTGATCGAGGTCGTAGTAGTAGCCAAAGCAAGATCGGGATGAGCAGAGTCGAAAGTCGCAAGTCGCAGGTCGGATCTTGCTTGGGACTTGCGACTTGTGACTTGTGACTCTCTCTACGTTCCTGTTTCCCAGGACGACAGGTAACGCTCCTGCTCGGAGGTGAGGGTCTCCAGAGTGGCCCCCATTGATTCGAGCTTCAACCGCGCCACCTCTTGGTCGATCTCCCGCGGCAGGATGTGCACGTCGGGGGACAAATCGTCGCCTTCGTTGACCAGCCACTCGGCAGCGAGCGCCTGATCCGCAAACGACATATCCATGACATCGGCGGGATGTCCCTCGGCGGCGCCGAGGTTCACCAAGCGCCCCTCGGCGACAATCACAATGCGACGGCCGTCGGCGAGCTCGTACTCATCGAGGTTGTTGCGCAGGTGGCGTTTGGCGACGGCGAGCTCGCCGAGCGCATCGAGGTCGATCTCGACATCGAAATGGCCCGCATTCGCCAGGATCACCCCGTCCTTCATCACCTTGAAGTGCTCTGCTCGAAGGATGTGGATATCGCCGGTGGCGGTGAGGAACACGTCCCCGATCGGGGCCGCCTCGGCGGCCGTCAACACCCTGTACCCCTCCATGGCGGCCGACAGAGCCCGGATCGGGTCGACCTCGATCACGACCACGTTGCCGCCGAGGCCATCAGCCCGCTTGGCGATCCCCCATCCGCAGTCGCCGAAGCCGGCGACCACGACCGTCTTGCCGGCAAAGAGGATGTTGGTGGCGCGAAGAATGCCGTCGAGAGCCGACTGGCCGGTCCCATGACGATTGTCGAAAAGGTGCTTGGTGTCGGAGTCGTTCACCGCCACAACCGGATAGCGCAGCACGCCGTCCGCAGCCATCGCCCGCAACCGCATGACCCCGGTCGTTGTCTCCTCGAGGCCCCCGAGGATGGGCTGATCCTTGCGTGCCTGGTGGAGGACCGTCGTGGTGTCGGCACCGTCGTCGAACACGATGTGTGGCTCGGTGTCGAGGATCGCATCGATATGCTCGTAGAACGTGTCGGAATCTTCGCCGCGGATCGCAAAGACGGGGATTTCGTCTACGACGAGAGCGGCGGCGACATCATCCTGGGTGGACAACGGATTGGATGCGCTCAACACAACGGAGGCTCCGCCGGCACGAAGTGTTCGCATCAGGGTGGCGGTTTCGGTGGTGACGTGCATGCAGGCGGCTATCCGAATGCCGTCGAGCGGGCGTTCCTTCTCGAAGCGATCCTTGATTTGCCCGAGCACGGGCATGCGTCGGGCCGCCCAGGCGATCCTCAGCTCCCCATCCTCGGCAAGGGCCTGATCGGCGATGTCGTAGTTCAATGGTTTTCCTTCCTGAGCGTTGTCTTGAAACCTTCGAGGATATCGACCGGCATCGGATCCGTTCCCGCGTTCTCCGCCACCGCCACCGAAGCCACGTCCCCCACCACTGCGAGGCTGAAGAAACGGGCGATCGGCCCGGCCCCAGACGAAGCAACCGTCGCCGTCGCGGCAACGGGGATTGTGGCTGCGCTCAGCTCCATTCGGCGCAAGATCCGTGGGTGGTCGTGCTCGTCGGTCAGGTACACGATGGCGAATCGCGCCGCGGCTGGACCGCGCCAACCCTCCAGCTCATTGTGGTTCATCTCGGGCACGACACCGACATAGGCGGGGACCTTGGCGTTCTCGTTGAGCTGTGTCTTCCATCGGTAGGCGGCGGTCGAGCCCACCCCATAGCCGCCGTAGATGATCGTCGTTCTGTTGTCGAGGCCCTTGGCGACCGTTGTTCCCTGCTCGATTGCGGGACCGTCTCCGTTCCCGAGCAACCCATCAACCACGTCGGCAGCTTCGGCGAGCTGGCCGATCGCATCGGCGATCGACCCGAAAGCTTCCAGCACCCTGGCAACCGCCGCCGTCTGGTAACCAACGCCGGCACGAGGCTGGAGCCCCGCGGGCACAGGGACGATCGGGATGCTGCGTTCGCTCGCGATCTCCGCCAGTCGGCCTCCGGAGGCGACGATCGAGACGTCGAGATGGGCCGATAGCGCGGCATCCACGCCCGAGAGCACCTCCTCGGTGTTTCCGCTGTAGGAGACGGCAACGACGACTGCGGCTGCTTCCTCTGCCCAACCAGGCAACCCGTAGCTGCGGTGCACGATGATGGGGGCGGAGCCGGTGGTGGCCAGACCCGCCACCGTCGCCGCCATCGCCGAGCCCCCCATCCCGAGGAGCACGACGGGGCGATCGGTGGCCTGACCTGTCACGCCGAGGTCGATTCCCCACCGCAGCTGCGCGGGCAGCTCGACCACGTGATCCATCATCGATGTCACGATGGTGGCAGCGCCTCGTCGACGAGCATGACGGGAATCCCATCGCGCACCGGGTACCGCCGGCCGCAGTCTGCGCACACCAGGACGTCGGGTTCCCGCTGCTCGCTCAGCGTCCCGGCATCGACCGGGCACTGCATGATCGCCAGCAGCGCCGGGTCCACCAGGTGGTCGGTCATGTTTCCTCCATGATCACCGCCGCCACCGTTGCGACCAGTTCGTCGACGGCCGCGGCGTCGGGCGCCTCGGCGTTGAGGCGCAGCTTTGGCTCCGTGTTCGATGGTCGCAGATTGAACCACCTATCGCCAAGGTCGATGGTCAACCCATCGAGGTGGTCGGCCTCACCCGCAGGGAACGCCGACTCCGCGGCTCGCATCGCTCGACCCTGGTCGACAATGTCGTAGTTGATCTCCCCGGAGGCGGCGTACGGCTCGTACACCGATCGGAGCTCCGACAACGGGCGTCCCGCTTCCGAGAGCACCTGCATCAGCACCAGCATGGCCAGGGTTCCGGAATCGGCCCCGTAGTTGTCGGCAAAGTAATAATGCCCCGAGTGCTCGCCACCGAACACGGCGCCGGTGTCCTTCATCACCTGCTTGATGAAGGAGTGCCCGACCCTGGTGCGGACCGGTGTCCCACCGGCGGCAATGATCGTTTCCGGGACCGCTTTGGAGGTGATGAGGTTGTGCACGACGGTGGCTCCCGCATGGTTGCTCAGGAACCAGTCAGCGATGATCGCCGTCGTCGCGCTCCCAGACAGCGGGACCAGTTGGTCGTCGATGAAGAACGCACGATCGGCGTCACCGTCGAAGGCGACGCCGAGATCGGCAGGTGACCGCTCCATGAGCGCCAGCAGGTCGGCCAGGTTCTCCTCCTGAAGCGGATCGGCGGGGTGGTTGGGGAACGTTCCGTCCGGATCGAGATACAGACCATCGAGATGGGACGGGATCCGCTCGAACACCGAGGGCAGCGCGATGCCGACCATCCCGTTGCCGCCGTCGGCAGCCACACGAAGCTCTGAGAATCGCCCGGCATCCACGATCCCGAAGAGGTGATCTACGTAGCCGGCGAGCAGGTCGCGCCGCTCGACGTTGCCCTGGGGTCGCGAATCTTTCGGAGGATCGGTCGCGACTGCCTTGATCTCACCAAGGCCGGTCTCCTGGCCGACCGGGGCAGCTCCGGCAAGGCAGAACTTCATCCCGTTCCACTCCGGCGGGTTGTGCGAGGCCGTGATCACGACGCCCGGCAGGTCCAGCGATCCGCAGGCGTAGTACAGGGCGTCGGTGCTTATCGACCCAATGTGGATCACGTCGACGCCGCGGCCGGTGATTCCGGCGATGAGCGCCTCCGACAGACGGGGAGACGATCGGCGGCAGTCGATCCCCACCACGATCGTCGAAGCTCCGGTGAACTCGGCAAACCCGACCCCGATGCGCCGTGCCGCCTCGTCATCCAGCTGTCCTGGGACAAGACCGCGTACGTCGTACGCCTTGAAGATGAGGTCCAGATCCATGTCCGCGGAGTGTAAGGAGTTGTCGGTCGCGAGTCGCAAGTCGAATAAGCCTTCGCTGTTGCTCCTCCTACCCTCAGCGGCATGGCGAACCCTGCCTTCTCCATCGTGATCCCCGTTCACAACGAGGCCGACTACATGCCCGGTGCGCTTGCCGAGCTTTTCGCAGAGCTGTCCACCGTGCCCGCCTCGATCGAAGTGCTCATCGCAGAGAACGGATCGACGGACGGAAGTGCGGCGGTGGCGCAGGCGCTCATCCCCAATCATCCCGGATTGTCTGTGATCTCATTGCCCACACCCGACTACGGGGCGGCGATGCGTGACGGCTTCGAGGCAACCGACGGCGACTGGGCGGTCAACTTCGACATCGATTACTTCTCGGGAGACTTCCTCAACGTGGTGCTCGATCTCGGCGATAGCGCCGACATCGTGCTCGCGTCCAAGCGGGCGCCCGGTGCCGACGACCGCCGATCCATGTTCCGTCGGTTCGCCACCTGGACGTTCAACAAGCTCCTCCGCTACGGACTGGGGTCACGAGTATCGGACACCCATGGTATGAAGGCGATCCGGCGCCAAGTCATCGCCGACATTGCGCCGCAGTGCAGCTCTACCCATGATCTATTCGATACCGAACTGGTGGTGCGGGCAGAGCGAGCCGGCTACCGGATCGTCGAGGTGCCGGCGATAGTCGAGGAGAAACGGGAGACGAGGTCCAGCCTGGTGACCCGCGTGCCGCGGACCTTGCGCGGCGTGATCGCCATCCGGCGAAACCTGTGAGAGCGCACACCGATAGGTGACCGGTCGTCTCGACAACGCATAGGAAGTGAGAGGCGAGGCCATTTTGCGTGGCCCCAGCGGCCCGCCGCGAAGCGGCAAGAGCGGGGAATATGGCTCCGCTCCTGTCGAGAGGACGGTCAGCTATCGGTGCTGTCTTTCGGCAGCCGTTTCCTCGGCAAGGGCCTTCCCGAACACGATGTCGCGGTAGGAGGCGAACTTGGGCAACAGGATGATCGCCGATGCGAACAGGTAGACGCCGTTGGCCGCCAGGTACGACAGTGGTCCGAACAGAGTCTCGGCAAGCCACATCATGCCGGCGGTCCCCGCCCAGGCCGCCCCGTTGACGAGATAGAACTGGACCGTCTCTCGCCCGGAGACCTTGCCACCGCCAAGCTCGAAGGTCCAGATCCGGTTGAGCAGGTAGGACAGGAAGGTGGTGATGGCGAAGGCAACCGAAACCGCCAACACCGACGTCCAGTCGAAACCGATCAGGAACAGGTTGAACAGCGCAAACGACACCACGGTGTTCACCACTCCGATGACGCCGACCCTGATGAACTGGTTGAAAGACTTCCGATTGAGAAAGCTCTCGAGGTACTGCTTCACGTCGTGGTCCTCTCCCGTTCACGCCGTTCCCGTCGCAGGAGGTAGGCGTACGCCACCAGCGCGACAAGGGCGAACACGGTCACGGCCGTACCGATGTTCTCGGCAGCCGTGTTGCGGAACTCGAGGACCACGTTTTCTTGAGTTGGGACTACCACCATCAGTGACGGTGCGGCCCGATACGGCCCGTCGGCCCCGTCGGCCTGCCAATTGGGGAAATACGAGACCTTGACCAGGTGAGGCACCCCGACAGCAGTGGTGGTGAACGAGATTTGGTGATCCTCGAGCACGACGTTGCTCACCACACCGGTGGTCTGGTACGGCGCGTCGATGGCCAGCCGATCCTCGACGGCGGCCACCGTCGTCCAGTCCGCCGGTCCGGTCTCAACGAGCCAGCGGTCGAGGTTGGCGACGTCGTCATACCACTCGAGGGCCGGTTCAAGGAAATCACCTCCGCCGCCCCACACGGTCGGCTCGAAGCTGGCAACGTCGACGAGGTCGCTATCAGGGAGGGCGAAGATCGTCCACGGGGGCGCAACGGCCATTTCGTCGAGACCGGCTACACGAGCTGCGTCCGCCCCACGCTCGGTGAAGCTCACGTAGTAGGCAACGTCGTAGAGGCCGAGGTGGGTGATCCCACGCTCCATGTCGAAGCCGTTGTACTCCAGGCCACGTACCGGGTTGGATGGGCGGTCGCTGACCTCCGATGCATTGAGGAAGTGAAACGGCGTTGTCAGGGATGACTCGAAGAACAAGCCCTCCATCGACGGGTGCTCCTCGCTCCAGTACCCGGTCAGCATCAGCGCCATCGGCGTCCCGTACTTGTTCATTTCGTTGTTTGCTTCCCACATCACCCGGCCCGGCGGGAGACGGTCGATCTGCCCCATCAGGGCCTGGTATTCGGGATAGGTGGCCTTTCCTTCGTACCCCTCGAAATTCCACTTGACCCATCCGGGCACGTCGTGGATGTTGGCGATCGTTGCCGTCAGCAGGACCAGCCCTGCGAGCACAGTCCCGCCGATGAGAACGGGTCTTCGAAGCGCCGATCGTCTGGCGACTTCCGTGGCCCCGAGGCCGAGGGCGATGCCGGCAAATAGGAACATCCCGAAGTACCAGTACGGCAGCAGCCTTGCGTTGTACAGGACGGTCACACCGAGCCTGGGGAGGAGGAAGTAGCCGGCAAGCGGAAGCAGCGTCAGCCACACCAGAGCTGCGACGTCGTCACGGCGCAACATTGCCCAGATCATCCCGACACCGCCGAGCACCGCGATCGGGATGAACTCGCCGGGCAGGGGGGTCCCGGGACTGGCGTCGCCGAGGATGTTGGTCACCGGGGCCCATCCCATATCGGTGGTCATGCCGCCCCATACCCTCAGTCCGAGTGGCATGGCCCAGAAGGCGGCGATGGCGAACCCGAGAATCCATGACGGGGCGACCGTGCGGGGACCGTTCTTCTTGAACAGGAGGGGCACGGTCGCCAATACGACG
>JACZST010000035.1 GCA_022574065.1 Acidobacteriota bacterium | reverse complement strand
CCCCGTTTCTCCGGACAGTCCGGGAAACCGGGGGAACCTCAGTGGGTCTTCGGGTTGCCAACCTGGAGCCTTGGTCGGAGCTATTGACTTCATTGGTGTTTGAGGGGACTGCTCACGGACTGCTCACAGTCGGACCGACCTGGCTTGGTGTGGAATGAGTCAGATCCCGGGATTGACCCACCCCCTTGTCAATCGACGTCCGTCCTCCATCACATGTAGGTGCCGGCCGGATGTGGGGTAAGGCCTTGTTGATCGACCCTGGTGCTTCGTTGACAGTTCATCCGCCAGGCTGGACGTACGGGGCTGCCCGGTAGAGTCAAGTGAGTCGCCGATCGAGTGAAGGCATTTGTGGACCTGCCCGAGAGAGAGCGCGAGCTCATCTCGCGGCGGCCCCTCGACCCAAACCCGCGATGGCCGCATCGGCCGTCTCCCGGATCGGATCAGCAAAACACGGGACTCCGGCTGCGGAGAAGGGCGTGCTTCCCCATTGGCTCCCCGGTGCTGCTGTCGCAGCGGGGCTGGTTGGCTTGTACGTCGTGCTACACAAGATCGGAGCTACCGAGTACTGCCGAGACTACGACACCCGCCGCTGACCGACGCGGGCACCAAGCACGCCGAATGTGCACGCGACCTGAAGCCTGGGAGCCTTGGCGCTAAAACAGAAATAGGGAAGGATAAGTACACCCATTGGTGAGGTCAGGGGTTCCGAGGGGCCCCACTCCCACTCCTGCTTACAGCCCTGCATTGAGGACTCTGGGGCCTGCTCGGGATGCCACCACTTCCGTCTCCCCCCACTCGGCAGCACCCGTGCCCCTATTGTCCTTCCGTGCTTAAGACTCGCCCGGCTCCACCTCCGCCGCTTCGAAGCGGCTGATGTTGACGTCTATCACGGGATTTGGGGTGAACCTGAGGTCATCTGGTTGGGAGCCTCGCCCTGCTCGCTGAGATGACGCTTGGAGTTCAATTGATACACGGCGGCCGATGGCTCGAGTTGCGACCAGCCGGCAGCGGTGCCGTAAGAGGAGGATGGCCATGAAGCTTCCCGTCCCCATCGGCGAGATGACCCCAGGGGCCGCTGAAGACAGGCCGCAACACGACCGCGGCGCCCCGCCAGTTCATTTCGGGCAAAGACCGCGACGCGTGTCGTCGGCGACAGTTGGCCGGTTCCAGTCCGCATGGCAGCGACGAAGCTGCCAGAATTTTTTCAGTTTGGGCGGTTGCGAATCGGCGCCTGCAATCGACCACCGGGTGATGAGCGACCGAGCCCACGACGAAGACCTCCTCGAACGATGGCGCGCGGGCGAACTGAGTCGCTCAGAGTTGTACTCGGCGGTCGAAGGTCGAATGCGACATGGCGCTCGCCAAGGGCTCTGGGTAACAACAAGCAAGACACCCAACGAGGACGACGTCGGCGAGGTCCTCTTCAACGCGTTCGAAGAGCTCGAAACGAAGGGCCCACATGGCGTTGATCGGTCGCTCATCGGCTTCGCTCGCAAGATCGCCTACCGGCGAGGTCAGGACCTGGGCAGGAAGCTGAATCGGCAATGGGAGCGTCAGATCTACGAGGTTGACTGGGAGCGAGAGGACTTCGAGGTCTCACCCGAGGAGGAAGCCGCAGAGGCCGAGCGAGATGCGCTGGGCCAGCTAGCGATCGAGTGCATGGAGGTCCTCACCGATGATCAAGCCGATGTCATCAACGCCACCTTGGTCGGAGATCAGACACTGTCCGATTGGGTGGTCGCTCGCGGCGTCACGCACCAGGCTGCGAGCCGGACGCGACAGCGAGCACTTCGAGCGTTGGAGCGGTGCATCGACCGGAAGCGGGATGAGGCAGAGGAGTGAACGAGATGAACGAGATGGACGAAGAGCGTCGCGACGAACTGATCGAAGAGCACGTGCGATACCTGCGTGGCCAGGGTCCTGCTCCGGACCTGTCCGAACTATCGGAGGCTGAGGCGGTCGAGCTACGCCGGTCATTTGCAACCGTGGATGCGCTGGCCGGCGCGCTGCCTCTGTCGCCGCCGATTGAGGAAGACCCTGTGGCGATCCGGCTCGGGCTAGTAGGACCCTCCACCGAGCTTGCCGAGTCAACCGAGCCCGCAGATGGCGACCATCGGGTCGCTGATGCGGTGAGTGGACTCTCCTATCAGTTCCCACAGTCGGTTGAGGTTCATGCCGTTGATCTCGCCTTAGCCGACGCCGCCGACTCCGTGGTTCCGGCCTTTGTCTGCCAATCACTCGCCGAGCGAGTGATGGTCATCGTGTATCCGCGCGGATCTGAGCCGAGGCCAGGTATTCAGGAAGCGCTCGACTGGTTGGATGGCGATCCCGACCTCACCGCGGTCGCGTTTACATCTTCGGACGCTGAGGAGGCGAAGGTCGTCACGTATCCCGACTGCCATCGACAACTCAGCCCGGACACGGGATGGCGAGATGTGTCCGACGCGCTCGACTGGGAACCGCTCACAATCTCGCTCGGCCGGCACTTCGAACAGTCGATCATGCAATGGGATGAGGTCATGGGCCTGGACCAGGCTGGCTCGTTAGACGACATCACGAGCGACATCCCCGACGTAATCAAAGAGGAAAGGGCGCTTCTCGCCTCTTCCAAGCCTCGGCTCCCTCACAAACGCCGCGCCCGCGACTTCATCAGCACCGTTCCCGATGAACTCCTCGAGCAATGGATGGCTGGCGTTCGCTCTGAAGAGGTGACAGGTGAAGAGCTGGCCGACGAGATCCGCCAACGTGTCCAGGCCGCATCGTGATCAAACGGGTCCACCTGAAGAACTGGCGTGCCTACCGCGACGCCGAGGTCGATCTGGCCCACCGCGTCGTCTTCTTCGTAGCCCCGAACGGGGTCGGGAAGACCTCACTGTTTGAAGCAGTGAGATGGTGTCTGCTGGGGCTTCCGGCCGGCCGCAATGCCGCGCGGGCGGTCCGACACGACAGCGACAGAGCGGAAGTCACGGTCGACCTACAGGTGACTGAGACGACTCAATTGACTGTGAGTCGGTCGCTCCTCCGTGGCAGCGGCCGGTCCACGTTCACGGCGACACGCGATGGCATAGAACTGGATGAGGACACCTATCGCGAGCTGCTCAGAGAGGCTTGGGCCGTGGACCCAGGGCTCATTGACCGACTCGTCTTTGGCACCCAGCTGGCGCGGTCCCGCGATACTGCATTCCCTGTACGGAATCACCTCGCCACGTTGCTCGGCGTCACGCCGCTTCTCGAGGCGGCAGAGGTGCTCGAACTTCGAGAGAAGGAAGTCGGCGGCATTGTCGGTTCCCTCAAAGACCAGGCCGGTGACGCGGACGGGATCATCCGAGATGCTGAGGCCTCTGTAGCTGCCGCTCAAGCCGACCTGGACCGTGCGATCGCAGAGCGCGATGGGCTCACCGGGCAAATTCGTGAAGCTGAGATCTTGATCGCGGCCGCCGACATTTGGGACCGATACCGAACCGATGTTGAGGAGCACAACACGACGCTGCGTGGACTGCTGGATAAGATCGGCGACCTCATGGAGGTGGACTCCGAAGCGCCACGCCGTTCGGTCGAGGCCGCCCGGAAGGAATCAGAGCGGCGACTCAAGGATGCTCGAAGCGCCGCGTCAGCAGCGGAGCTTCGCGCTGCTCACGCGGCGGCGGCGGGCGACCTCCTGCCAGAAGGAATCACTCAATGCCCGACGTGTTTGCGACCACTCACCGAGTCTGAACGGCACCGTGCTCTTCACACCCACGAGATCTCAGGTACCCACTCGAACGACGAGATCGAGCAACTACAAAGCGAGATCGAGCGAGCCGATCGCCGACTCGCAGACATTCTGCCGTTCGTTCGCCACCTCGACCAACTGCGCCAACCGGCCTTGCCGACTATCGACGATCCCGGCCCCGAAGCCCACAAAGCGCTTACACGGCTCCGTAATGACGAGAAGCGCCTCGCCGAGAACGTCGGCGAGCTGCGAGCCATCCTCGAAGCCGCCCAACAGCAGGTTGTCCAAGCTCGCCGCCATGTCGAGGATCAGGCGAGGCTTGACATGGCCGCTCGCGAGGAACTTCTCCTCCAGACCGCCCGACACACGCTCGTGTCACTTGCAGACCGCTACCTATCCGAGCGAATCGAACCTCTCGTCCGTGAGATCTCGCACCGGTGGAAGCGCCTGTTCGGATCGGAGGGGCTCACGCTCACAGCCGACGGCGAGCTTCGAATGCGACGCGGGCAGCTCGATCTCGGTCTGGCCGATCTAAGCGGAGGCGAACAAGCCATGGCGGTGATCATCACACGCCTGCTCGTCATCTCGGCGACAACCCACGTACCTATGGCCTGGTTCGATGAACCCCTCGAGCACCTTGACCCGCGGCGGAGATCGGCCGTCGCGCAGACGCTGGTGCGTGCGGCCCAAACCGAAACCGTCGGCCAAGTAGTCGTCACCACCTACGAGGAGACGATCGCCCGCCGCCTCGCGGCAGCAGCACCCGACAGCGTTCATGTCGTGTACGCGAACACAGAACCAATCGACTGATCCAGCACCGGGGGTTGCGAAACGCCGAGTGGCCTCGACCAATTGGTGAAGCCGCAGATGGCGGCACCGAATACCGGAGGTCACGATGACACTCGCACAGCCCACCGACACCGTACCGCACGGCAGTGGCGGCCAGCCCGGTGCTGCCCACTTCGTATTCGACGTTGACGGCACGACCTATACCCACAACCGCCCGACAATCACCGGTCTGGAGATCATGGACGCCGCTGGCATCCGACCATCGGACGGCCTCGTCCAGATCTTCGAGGACGGCACAACCCGCAGCGTTGCTCCCGACGACGAAGTGCGCCTTGTGCCAGATGCGCGGTTCAAGCGGCGGCCGCGCTTCAAGCGAGGTTGACACGATGGTGACCCCGGCAGAAAGGCTCCGGGAGCGCCTCGCCCTCGAGGAACCCATCCTGGTCGAAGCGTTCCCGACAGCGACAATCTCAAGGGAGCACAATGTGGTCCTGTTGCCGGCCCAACCGCTCCCGCCAGGCTGGTCTCATGAGACGACTGACGTGCTGTTTGCCATCCCGGTCAACTACCCCGCGGGGTGTCCCGACAACGTATGCACTCGACCCGACCTTCGCCTCGCCAACGGGCAGATGCCGGCCAACAACCAAGGAGTCCAAACGATCGCTGCACGGCAGTGGCTTCAATTCTCATGGCACATCGCCGCTGGCGACTGGTCGCCTAGTGCCGATCCCGCCCAGGGCGGCAATCTCGTCACCTATCTCCTGGGCGCACTCTCTCGGTTCGACGAACCGAGCTAATCATGGCGACCCTCAAATTCCTCGACCCCTCCCACTGGGACACCATTGAGCAGCACCTCCTTTCCGGCCGTGGTGAACACTTCGCGTTCGCGCACACCCGACCCCTTACGAAGAGCACCGACGGGCCAGTACTTGAAGTGACCGGCATAGAACTGATCCCAGATTCCGCTGTGGATCACGACCACACCGGCTGGTACCTGGCCGACGAGGCGCTCGACCACATCCATAACGGTGCTGTCGCCAACGGATACGGACTCGTCGAGTTTCACAACCACCAATTCGGCCCTCCGCGCTTCTCCCATACCGACGAAGCCGGCCTCGAGCCAATGGCCAAGTACGTCACAGACCTCCTTCGCGGCCGCACCTACGGCGCTGGCGTCTACGCCAAAGGCGCCGTCCATGTCGACTGGTGGCAACGCCTACCGCACGGAGGTCTCCAGAGAGGTACCTACCGCTCGGTGACCGTGGCGGGTGACAGACTGCGGGTCCTAAACGCCTCGATAACCGATGATCCCCGACTGACCCGCCAGACACCTCTTCTCGGATCCTCCGGGCAAGCAACAATTGCCGCCATGAAAGTGGCGATCGTCGGCGCGGGCGGAACCGGCTCGCACGTCGCTCAAGCGCTCGCCTACCTTGGATTCACGGATCTGCTGATCTACGACGACGACATCATCGAACTCTCGAACCTCAACCGAACAGTGACCGCCGACGTCGACGACATCGGCTCCCCGAAAAACTACGTCGCCGGCGTCCGCGTCTGCCAGATAGACCCGAGCATCAACGTCACCACGTTTCCCGCCATCACCGCCAGCGGGGAGCACCCCGAACTGCACGGCATCGATCTCATCGTCGGATGCCTCGACCACGACGGACCCCGAGACCTGCTCAATCAGATCGCAGTCGACACGGCCACCCCCTACATCGACATCGCAACTGGCGTCGATACAAACCTCGACCCGGCCGTTGTTGGAGGACGTGTCATCCTCGTCCGACCCGGCAGCCCGTGTCTCCACTGCCACGACGAACTCGATGCAGACGAGATCACCCGGTGGGTCAAGACGCCAGAGCAACAGGACCTGGACGGGGAGCATGGCTATGGCACCGGACTTCCCAATGCCTCTGTCGTCCACCTCAACGGCATCACCGTCTACAGCGCAATCACGGAACTCATCGTGTGGATCGCCGGAACCCGACCACCCGCCCAGTACCTCGAGGTCGACCTCAGCGGCTACCTGAACACCGATCCTTCAACACCTGGGGTTCGCATCACACCAAGGCACGCGATCCCCGCCAAGTCCGGGTGCTTCGCTTGCGCACACTGACCTAGGGCGGAAATCGCCTGCCTGAATCGCATGTTGCAGCGGTGCTGTGCTCCGCAAACTTCGCCAATCGGGATCTTCGGGGGCGTGGTAACGCGGCATGGCTGGTAGGCAGACGCTAAATTACTTACACGTCTGTCATTTCTGGTAGGCAATTCCTGGTTGGAGTCCAAGTGCGAGTTTCTGCAATAGTCGACAGTCGTAATATCCGGGGTCTTGCCGGATCGTTGCTTGGTGTCACCAGGAGCCCCACAGCCGAGGGTCTTGAGCTGTGCCTGCGGAGATACGGGATGGAGCTTGACTCAGCATACTTCTCCGTTGCTCTGCCGAGAGATCGTGACCGTGAGCGGCTCTACCGCCAGGAAGCTGAGAATCGGACGTATATCGACCGACTTGTGAGGGACGATCGGGTTTCGATCCTCGAAGGTGAACTCCACGTACAAGACGGGGGGAGAATCGAGGAGAAGCTGGTCGACGTTCTATGTGCGGTCGAATCGATTCGACAGGCAAAGCACATTGCGGATGCTGAGGTCGCTTCAACAGCGCAGGGCGTGGTAGTGCTCTCTCAAGATGCAGATCTCATACCGGGAATCCAGCTGGCCCAGGAATTTGGAGTTCCAGTGCTGTCGATCGCACCGGGGAAGGTTGATCGGCGCGGCCATCCATTCCTCATTATCGCCGAGCCGTCGCTGGCGGATCTTGTCGGGGCCAAAGCCCCCATGGGTCAAGAGTTGCGGCAGTCGATTGCCACCGCTGCAACTCAACCTGCCATCGACTCCTGGGAATTCATGTACACGAAGGATCTGGGCCAGCGAGGCGTGGTGGCGTGGATGAAGCATCGACACGGCCTAGTCGGGGTGTGCGATCGGAGCCTCGTGACGAACGATTCGATGGGGACGCTGCTCGATCTTGCCCCTCATGGAGTGTTGCCCGGCCGGGGAAACGAGTTCCCAGTGCTCGAACTGGGTCTCGCTCCCCACCGATCGGATGACCTTGTTGAGGGTGTCGTGGTCGGTCGCTATCGCCTGTTCCAGGTGACTGTGGACCTTGAGGCCTCGGGGCAGGCCAAAGTCTTTGTACCGAATAGCTACCTCACCCCTGGGACTCAGGTCCTCCTTCAGCGAGTGAGTGATGGTCGATTCCGCTACATCGGTGCATTGGCCGATCCTCCTCCGCTTGTTGGATGCGGAGGGATTGACATGGAGGCCGTATCGCTTGTGGCAACGATACGAGAGCACCGCGGCCAACACGCACTTGCAAACGTCCATGACCCGGAGCTGGAAGTGTTCATACCGAGCGGTGCCTCTCAGACGGTGGTAGGCGACTCTCACCTGATTTCGCTCGTAGGAAGCGGTAGGGAGTCGAGCTCTCCCTTCGTCGCCCACCTGGCATCCTCGCCTCTGCCCTCGCTCGCGTGAACTACTGAAGGCGGCTCGAGAGCCGCCTTCAGGGTTAAGCAGGCCCATACGTCCTGCGAGGCTGTGAGAGTGTCATCGGCGACATCGGCCGGAACCCTGAGCGCCAAGAGTCGTGAACTACTGAAGGCGGCTCGAGAGCCGCCTTCAGGGTTAAGCAGGCCCATACGTCCTGCGTTGGTCTTCAGGCAATATACACCTGGGCTCGGGCCGTGTCATCCGATCGGCCACTTACAGTCACTCTGTGTCAAGCATGGAAGTCCTGGGTCCTGCGCGGTTGGGATCAGGGTGGTCCATGAGGGCTGCGATCTGTGTTGCGGCTTCAGCCTGCATACCTGGAAGAGCGTGGGCGTATTGGCGGAGTGCGAAGGCGGGATCTCTATGGCCGAGACGTTCGCTGATCACCTTGACGGGGATGCCTGCTTTGAGGGCGAGAGTGGCGTGGGTATGCCGCAGGTCATGGAGCCGGATGCGGAGGACTCCGGCCCGTACCACTGTCCGGACGAGCATTTGGGAGAAGAGATTCGGGTGGAGAGGGTTGCCGTCCTCTGGGCAGAAGACCAGTCCTTGATTTTGTAGGCGAGGTCCGGATCGGGCCGTGACGGCTCCCGCTGGAGTGACGATTTCTACCGATCTTCTACCGAACCACCCACAAACAGGCGATATCAGCCGTCATCAAGAGACACTTTCATCCGTTGGAACCCTTTCGGGGCAACACTATCCGGCACTCAACGACACCAGCCGTCACGGCCGAAAGAGAACTCATAACCCGAAGGTCAGAGGCGGCAGTCGCCCCTGAAATCTGAACCGTCGACGACTGGGTTCGGCCCATGAGTAGTGCCCTGGCTCTCGCAGCCTTACGGGGGACACATTTCGCCAGACGCTGTCCATTGCCAGGACGCGCCCAGGACGCGATTCATCGAAAACCAGTGCAAGTTGCTGATGGCTGTTGAACACGCGAAACGCCTGCTCAGAGGTCCTTTCTGCGCGTTTCCCCTGCTCAGCGGCCCGTGCTGAAACGGACTGTTAATCCGTGTGTTGGGAGTTCGAGTCTCCCCCCCGGAGCCACGAGAAAGCCCTTGTAGAGCAACGAAACCCGTTGGCTCCCAAGGGCTTTCGGCGTGCGGGCGATGGGTGGGGGAGTAGGCGTCGGATTGCAGCGATTCGCGTCCTCAGACGTTGTTTCTCATCGTCGCGCGGCCTGACCGCGGCCTGGGAGTGACGGCCGGTATTGCCTGTTTGTGGGTGGTTCGGCAAAGAGAAGGTGCTGGCGCTTCTGGATGGAATGACCGAGGAAATCCTCGAGTTCGTCGGGGTTCCAAAGGACTCGACCGAGGCGTAGCTTGTGGATAGCGGCATTCGCCGACTGAGAACCCCCGTCCACGGCGACCACCGCGGCGGGGGTTCTCATGTTTAGTCGTCGATGTCCGTAGGCAGGTCGAGCTGGGTGTCAGAATTTGACTCCAAAGCGAGGTATTCATCAAGCGCATCGATCTCTACCTGTTCCCACCCGCCGACATCGGTAGCGAGGACATCAAGCTCCTCGTCCGTCAACCACTTCGCGCCGTCTGCCGTCACAGTGACAACCTTCACCGGCGGGCCGAGGAACAAAGCAGCCACCTCGACGCAGGCAGTCATTACGCGGTAAACGACCAACTCTCCACGCCTCACCGGTTGGTCCGCGCTGTCGTAATGCTTGAGGAGAGCGACAGCGGCTTGTGCAAGGGACGCGCCGCTACCGATGGCGTGAAAGCCCCTCTCGCTGTGTGTAGAGAGTTTGTTCCACTCGTCGATCTCAGCGATCCAGGGGTCTCCATCGTTGTCAACGCCGGCAGCTAGGAAAGAGGTAAGCGGCGGCGCCGGGGGGGTGGCGGCTGGTTGTACATACGCATCGTGGTGGCGCTTCGCCACCCGTCCGGTGTATGTCTGCATCGACACATCCGGATTCGGTGAGGCATCAAGCGCAGCTTGCTCCGACTCCAACGCGGCTCGCACGCCCTTGATGACCTCGACGTGTCCCGAACCACCCCAGACCGAAACGGGCGTAAGCGGAAAGAGCTTCTCAACTTCAAACCGCACTTGGCCTGTTTGTTCGGTGGCCTGCGAGTCTGAGGCCATAACAACGCCACCTTTACAACGCAACGCGACGATTAGCGTCACGGCGCTAGGAGCGAACGTGACGCATAGTCGGGATATGCGTCGTAAATCTCCCTGAGAAGTCCCACAAAGGATTTGCCAAGAACATATTCTCGAGCTCCATCAATCCAGCCCCGATGACTCTCAGAGAGCGCCTCTCTGTACGAGACTGCTTGTGAGTGGCCAGTGTCGGTCGTGGAGTACACGGACCACGATCGACCCTCAACCGGCTTCCGCACGGCCAACCCTCGCTTGACGAGGCTCCGCACCGTCTCGGTCACGTCCTTGCTGAACGGTCCCCAGTGGTAGGGAGAGAACTCGAACAGCTCCTTGCTCGGGCCCCGCATCGACAAGAGAAACATCCCCTTCTGGATGCGAATGGGATCGACCCACTCCTTGCCGCCACCGCCGGCTAGATCAGGGCCATCCAGAAAGACGAGCAGCCACTTCTCTCGTTCGCTGAGCAAGACCTTCTCTCCCATTGTTCTTCCTTGAACGCTAGCGAGCACCCGACCGATCCGGCACGATTTCCGGCGAACCCTCCTGGCGGAGGAGCACAGAGGCAAGGAGGACGAAACCATCAATCCCCTCCTCGCCCCGGCGGGCTTGAGGCCGAAGCAACCTTGGTTCTGAACTGGTCGACGTTGTCTTTGCCGAGTGCATCGCGTCCGATCGCTGATCTCACCCGCTTCATCCGGGCCATCCACCGACGTACCTTGATCTCAACAGACGAGCATCCATCGACCCCTTCGGACACGGCGACCGGTTACCGAGTGTCAGCCTCAACCATCCTTAACCCCATCACTCCATCACAACGATCACAACAAGTGACCGAAGTGATCGATGTGAGGAGGGTCGGACAGCCTCGGACACCCCCAGACCTCAGAACAGCGTTCGACCGGTGAATGCCCACCAGATGCCTAACGCCCCGAGGCCAACCGCAGAGCCTCCAATCATCATTGCTACGAAGTGAGCAAACGTGACTCCCTGGAAACCAGGGTCATACAGGAGGTCAAGAGGCGTCCGCTGAGCCAGCCAACTGATCTCGACGCCGAAAGACATGGCGAGGATGGGGCTTTCGCCGATCGACGCTGTCGGGGTGTGATGGCAAAACGGCTCATATCGGCCATCCGTTAGAAGAATCGCGCTCCTCCGGATCGACCTGGGCGCGGCACCTCTGCGTTCGCTACGAATCCGAGTCCGATTGAGGCACCTACGGTGTCAAGTGCTCCAGCAGAGCCCGGATGGCCTCGACGGGGCCGTCTTTGCTTTTCGCTAGCCCGGTGGCTCGACCCGACAGGGCAGCGTGAGCCGCCCGCTACAGCCGGGGGAGCCGCGCTCGAGATGCCGTTCTGGCTGGGTTGGACGAAGCTCGTTGATATTGATCTAGATGAGCGATCTGTGCCCTGCTATCGGGGCGGCATCAGACA
>JACZST010000034.1 GCA_022574065.1 Acidobacteriota bacterium | reverse complement strand
TCACATCGGCGAGCACCTCCTGCGCCATCGACAACGTGATTCGCTCGTTGGTCAGGGCGGCAAACGCAGTCACCCTGGTGAGTGCACCCTCGAGCTCCCTGATGTTCTGGTGGACGTTTTCTGCAATGTAGGTCATCACCTCCTTCGGAACAGTCGTTGGGGCAAACTCTGCATTTTTGCGGAGAATGGCCAGGCGGGTTTCGATGTCCGGTGGTTGGATGTCGGTGAGCAGACCCCACTCGAACCGGCTGCGAAGGCGGTCTTCGAGCGTGGACAGGCGCTTGGGATGACGATCCGAGCTGATCACCAGCTGTTTCCCGGCCTCGTACAGGCTGTTGAAGGTGTGGAAAAATTCTTCCAGGATCTGTTCCTTGCCGTCGAAGAACTGCACATCGTCGAGGAGTAGGACGTCGATCTTGCGGTAGCGGTCCTTGAACTCGTTCATACGCTTTCGTCGGATGCCGTTGATGAATTCGTTGAAAAATTGCTCCGAGGACACGTAGCGCACACGTGCCGAGTTGTCGATCTCCATTCGGTGGTGGCCGACGGCGTGCAGGAGGTGGGTTTTGCCAAGTCCGGCGTTTGCGTAGATGAACAAAGGGTTGTATTGGCTGCCTGGTTGTTCGGCGACGGCAAGGGCAGCGGCGTTGGCAAATCGATTCGATTGGCCGACGACGAAGTTGTCGAAGGTGTACCTCGGAACGAGGCGAGGGCCGGGAGTAGGCGGGGGCGACGGCTCCTCCACGATGGGAAGGCTCGGTTGCACAGCCGGTGTGGTTGGTCCGGGAGCCGCCTCGACGTCTGCCTCGCGGAAACCAAACTCGATGCCAATACCGAACACATCCTGGGCGGTTTGCTCGATGACCGGGAGGTACCGATCCCCGACCCAGCGGTAGTGGAACTCGGTGGGGGCAATGACCCGGAGCGTTCCGGACTCGGTCGAGGATTCCAACGGCTCGATCCACGTCTGCCATGCCGCCGCAGGGATGCGACGACGCAATTCCCGGTAGAACGTATCCCAGTCGGTGGTCGTCGTTTGAGGATCCCCCACTGTTCCCAACTCCTCCTGGTGCTGCATCGCTGCTGTCCACATACCTGTCCACAGGCTGTGGAGAACCTTTCCTCGCGTTCCTGGCCGCCTCAGAGGCCGGTGCCCGGGAGTCAACCTCCCCGAGGAAGCTGCGACGGACGCTGAGAGCGGCGGGAGTATATTGCACATCCAAACCCGGCGGCAAGAGCGCCAAATCCACCGGTAACGGGCGCTCTCCCGAACGAGCGCATGGGCCGAAAACCTTACAGTAAAGGGTATCTGGCGAATCACGGGACGGTTGGGTTTCGCGGGCCGGCCACGGAATGGGGCGAAAAGCCACTGTGCGTTGTTTCGCGACCAACGCGGAGTTTTCGCGCGGTGGTGGCTGCGGCGGCGTACCGAGGCAACGCGGGTACACTCTCGGCGTCCATAACCGCCATCCCCGCGACCAGGGGCCGACCTCGTTATGAAGCGTACGTATCAACCCAATGTCCGGCGTCGTAAGCGAAAGCACGGGTATCGCTCCCGCATGCGAACTCGCGCGGGTCGCGCCGTGGTAAGGAAGCGCCGGCTCAAGGGTCGGCGACGGCTCACTGCGTAACGGCCGACCGTTTGTCGCGCTCGCTTCCTCGCGGTTTGCCGCGGTGTATGGACGCGGCAGACGTTCCGGGGATGAGGGATTAGTCGTGATAAGCGCCTCTGGCGACTCGGGACCGGCACAGGTGGGTATCGTTGCGGGCCGAGGCGTGGGGAACGCGGTTCGCAGGAACCGGGCGAAGCGACGTCTCAGAGAGGCGCTAGGTCTGGTCGAGTTACGGCGGGGCGCAGCATATGTTGTGATCGCTTCCCACGAAGTGGTGGCGATGCCGTTCGACCGGCTGGTGCGGCGGCTCGCCGAGGCCATCGTAGGGACGGAGGAGTAACGAGAGATGAGCAGCCAGACGCCGCAGAAGGTTTCGCCGGCAGCGCGCCTGCTCATGCTGCTGGTGCGGGTGTACCAGAAGATCCTTTCCCCGTTCATGGGCGGGAATTGCCGTTTCCATCCGTCCTGTTCGGTCTATGGATATGAGGCGCTCGAAATCCACGGTGCCGTCAAGGGTTCATGGATGGCGATCAAGCGGATCGGTAGGTGCCAACCGTTCCGTAAAGGGGGTCTCGATCCGGTTCCCGGGTCCCCCGATGATCGGTTGGGGACGACTACATGACACCCAACTGGACGCTATTGGCCATTCCAATTTGGGACCAACTGGTCGACCTCCTTGGTGCTTCTCTCAACTTTTTTTACCAGTTTATTCCAAATCTGGGGGTGGCAATCGTGCTGCTCACGATCGGGTTGTCGCTCCTCATGTTCCCACTGACGCTGAAACAAACCCGTTCGATGCGGGCTATGCAGGAGATCCAGCCCGAGGTCAAAAGGATCCAGAAGGAGCTCAAGGGGAACCGAGAGGAGCTCAACAAGGAATTGATGGCGCTGTATTCGGAGCGCGGCGTCAACCCTGCGGCGGGCTGTCTACCGCTGATCGTCCAGATGCCGATCTGGTTTGCGCTGTTTTCAGTGTTGCGCAACACCGGCAACTACATCGACGCCGACCCGATCAATACCACGTTCCTCGGCATGGATCTGACCCTTTCCCCGAGCTCGGCGATTCCGGATGCGTTCAGCAGCGGCGACATCCTGGCGGCGGTGCCCTACATAGTTCTCCTGATCTTCATAGTTTCTGCCGGATTTTACCAGCAGTATCAAACCACCAAGACCCGGAACGGTGACGATTCGGAAAAGACCCCGCAACAGCAGTCGATGCAGACGGTAATGAAGGTGATGCCACTGTTCTTCGGTTTCATCAGCTGGACGCTCACCGCAGGGCTAGGGATCTATTTTGCGACGTCGAGCACGTTCCGCATCGGGCAGCAGTCACTGATCTACTGGATTGACGGCCGGGAGAAGGGCGGGGATACCAAGGAAGCGGCAAGACCTGCGGAACTCCCGGAGGATGACCAACCGCCAAAGGGGCCGTCCCCAAACACCAGCAAGAAGAAAAAAGGCCGGAGGAGGAAGTAGACCGATGGAGTGGGTCGAAGTAACCGGCAGCACCGTCGAGATAGCCGTGGAGGCAGCGCTCGAGGAACTCGGGATAGACTCGGTGGAGAACGCCGAGGTCGAGGTCCTTCAGGAGGCTGCCGCTGGCTTCCTCGGCATGGGCAGGCGATCTGCCATTGTCAAAGTGGTCAGGGCACCCAGCAGGAGCAAGCGTCGTCGGAGTGGATCATCGGGACAGCCACAGCAACAAAAGCAGAACCAGCAGAGGAAAAGGCAGCAGAAAAAAGGCGGGACGCAGGCCGCGAAGAGCGGACAACGCTCGCAACGTCGGTCGGCACAGCAGGATGGGAAGGGTCGATCCATGGAAAACGGACAAGCCGGTAACAAGACGGAGCGACCAGAGCCTGCACCGATTGAGGAGCAAGCCAAGGTGGCAACGGCATTCCTCGACGGATTGCTGGATGCGTTTGGCCTGGAGGGCGAGATAACGTCACGAATTGAAGACGACGTGCTTTATCTCGACGTCGTTGGCGACCAGACCGAGGCGTTGGTGGGGGCAAAAGGCGCCGCCATGTACTCGGTGCTCGAACTCACCCGCACCACGGTGCAGCGCAAGACTTTTGGTGCTCCTCGTATGCGAATCGATATCGCTGGCTACGGTGCTCGGCGGCGCGAGGCCCTTACCATCTACACGCAGCGGCTGGCCGAGCAGGTGGTCGCCGAACGGGGCGAGGTGATGCTGGAGCCGATGAATGCCGCCGATCGCAAGGTGGTGCACGACGCCGCCGGTGAGATCGACGGGGTTCGAACGCACTCCGAGGGCGAGGATCCGCGACGGGCAGTGGTCATTTCACCGGTGGACGACGAAACCGGCTGAGCCTTCGTGCGCGGAGCAATAAGGTGATCGGCCCTCTCGACAGAGGTTGGGGCCTCATGCTTGCTTTTGCCGCCACGCGGCGGGTCGCTCGGGCCAGAGCTCCCCAAATGGCCTTTAGCAACAAGGAGCGGATCGCATTCTTGTTGCGGAGCGCTATCGTTCCCGGTCTCGCCGCCTTGCGGCGGGACGCTCGGGCCACGGCTCCGCAGCTGGCCTCGCGACACCTGATCGGTCCCTACTTGCGGAGCGCTATCGTTCCCGCTTTCACCGCTTTGCGGCGGGACGCTCGGGCCACGGCTCCGCAGCTGGCCTCGCAATACCTGATCGGTCCCTACTTACGGAACCTCCTGGCATGTTTCCCGTGAAACATGCAGAAAGCGCGCTACGGAGGGCGGCCGGCTGGGCAGGGATCGAATTGTCGACCGACCAACTGGATTTGCTCACCCGCTACGCCGACTGGTTGGTTGTGGAGGCTGTACCGGCTGGCGGGGTTGGACCCGGGGAAGCCGCTCGAATCATCGACCGCCACGTCGCCGACTCTCTGGTGTTCGGGATAGGCTTTGTCGACAGCCCCCCCGCTACTCTCATCGATGTTGGATCGGGGGTTGGACTACCTGGCATCCCGCTAGCCATCGCCTATCCGCGGACGGCCGTGACCCTGCTCGATCGTTCGGAGCGGCGTACCCTGCTTGCCGGACGAGCGGTGCGGATCCTCAGCCTGACCAATGCCGTTACGGTGCAAGACGATGTGAGCGATCTCACCAGCACGTATGCCGCGGCCACGTTCCGAGCCTCGCTACCGATTGGAGATGCCCTGGACGCGGCCCGCTCCACCCTCGACACCGGAGGCACGGCTGTCATCGGGCTCAGTCGTTCACATCCGCCTGCACGTACCCCACCAGCTGAACCAGGAGAAACGATTCAGCTGCTCGAAACCCCTGAAGGTATCCTTGACTCGCCGGCATGGCACCTTAGGATGACACGCAATTGAAAGGGTTCTGAGCCTTCAAATGCCAAACGCCACCGTTGTCGCCGTCGCCAACCAGAAGGGCGGCGTCGGGAAGTCGACGACCGCCATCAATCTCGGAGCCGGGCTTGCGTTTCAAGGCGAACGAGTGCTTCTTGTCGATCTCGACCCGCAGGGAAACACGACGAGCGGTCTTGGCGTCGACCGTAGCGCCATCAAACACTCCACCTACGATCTCTTGGTCGACGACATTGCGGCAGAGGACGTCATCGAACCATCCTCAGTGCGCGACTTGTTCCTGGTGCCGGCGACGGTTGACCTCGCTGGCGCCGAAATCGAGCTGGTGTCGATGTTTTCTCGAGAGCATCGCCTGGAGAACGCCCTGAAAACAGTGGTCGACGATTACGACTTCATTCTGATCGACAGCCCACCCTCGCTGGGATTGCTCACCATCAATGGCCTCACAGCCGCAGATGAAGTGCTGATTCCGATCCAATGCGAGTATTACGCGCTGGAGGGTGTCGGGCAACTCATACGCAACATTCAACTGGTGCAAACCAGCCTTAACCCTCAACTAGATGTCGAAGGTGTCGTGCTCACCATGTACGACGGGCGCACCACGCTGTCGAAACAGGTCACAAGGGAGGTGCGAGATCATTTTGGGGAGACGGCATACAAGACGGTGATCCCGAGGACGGTTCGACTGTCCGAGGCGCCTTCGCAGGGTGAGCCGATCGAGGCATACGATCGCATGAACCGTGGTGCCATCGCTTATCGCGAGCTCGCCAGCGAATTCAGGAGGCGTCATGGCCGCACGTAAGAGCGGGCTGGGTCGGGGGTTGGATGCACTGATCCCGGTCGATCTCCCGGTCGCCGGCTTCGCCGAGGTCGACATTGCAGCGGTGCAGCCAAATCCGCTGCAGCCTCGGCATCGTTTCGACGATGAGGCGATGGAGGAGTTGGCGGCCTCGATCCGGGAGGTAGGAGTGCTCCAGCCGATTGTGCTTCGCCCCGGCACCGAGCAGGGCGCCTACGTCCTCATCGCAGGGGAAAGAAGGTTGCGGGCTGCCGCGCTTGCCGGGATGTCCAAAATCCCGGCGGTGATCCGGCCGACAAGCAGCGATGAGCGGAACCTCACAGAGGCCCTTATCGAGAACCTACAGCGAGCCGACCTATCGCCCCTCGAGGAGGCCGCAGCCTACCAGAATCTTCTGGAAGATTTTGGCATGACACACGAAAACGTCGCAGACCGGGTCGGGAAGAGCCGCAGTGCTGTGACCAATACCCTGCGACTGCTGCAGCTGCCACCTGCCATCCAGGGGATGCTGGACCGTGGGGAACTGGCGGCCGGCCATGCCAGAGCTCTGTTGTCGGTTGATGATCCTGCCTACGCCCTCCACATCGCGCGTCGAGCGGTCGACGAGGGACTGTCGGTCCGAAGTGTCGAAGAAGCAGCACGGGAGAGGGCGGTTGCCGAGGCGTCACCACCGAGCCGCAAACCCCGCCAGGCTCGGCCCGCCGCCATCATCGAACTCGAGGAGCGACTGACCGATCGGCTGGGCACCGAGGTTTCGATCAGGCCAAAGGGCGAAGGCGGCAGGCTGGTGATTCGGTATTCCTCGCTCGACGATCTGGAGCGAATCTACCGGGCGCTGTTCTCCTGAGGTACTCCGTGGAGGAAGAGCTCGATGACCTCAGCAGCGATCACCTTGCCGGTCGCGCTGGTGAGCAGGTCGGTGGCTACCACCACGGCGGGAGCGCGGGTCTCACGCAGCATCGGAGTCGCTCTGGCCGCGACGGGTAGCCCGAGCCCGGAGCCGATCGTCTCGGCGAGGACTCGGCCCGCCGGGCTGGAGGACAAATCGGTTCCGAAGTAGAAGGCTCCCTCTTCGAACGCGGCGGCGGTGGTGAGGGAGATCACGAGATCGGCGTCGAGGCGGTTGGCCCGCCGAGCGCGAACGCGCTCTGCCGGAAGAGTATCGATGCTTCGCGACAGCAAGGGCATCGCCCCAGCTTCACGCAATGGTGCGGATGCGCCCATGGCGGCCTGCCACGTCAGGCCTGCCGAGGGTTCATCGGGGCAGGCAGGGTCGAGGTAGATACGCGCCCCGGCGATCGGGTAAGGCAGCGAGGCGATCCACGCCTGCTCCCGTACGACTTCCCTGCCACGTTTCGATGTTTCTCTCTGCATGAGGGCGAGTTCGTCGACGACTGCTGCACCTACGATGCCATCCTCCGCCATGCCCCGGTTGTGCTGGAAGTCGAGGACCGCGCTCAGGGTGGAATGGCCAAATAGGCCATCAACTTTTCCGGCCTCGAACCCCAGCGAATTGAGCCGTTGCTGGAGATGGGAAATGTCGTCACCTCGCATCATCGGGACCCGTCGATACAACATCCGATCCCCAAGGTTGTAGCCGGCATCGACAAGTGCCTGCCAGGTGTCGGGTCCTACGATTCCGTCCTGTGGCAGCCCCCGGGAGCGCTGAAAGTCGATGACGGCGGCGACGGTTGTCGCTCCGTACACTCCCAGAGCGTCAGGATCCGTCGGCTGGCCGAGCGATGTGAGGCGACGCTGAATGTCCCGAACCGGCTCCCCGCGGTCTCCTGCGTGGAACTGTCTCACCGGCCCCTCGGTTCGTTAGGAGGCTCCGCAGTAGGACGCGATCCGGTCTCTGTCGGCGAGGTCAGTGCGGAGCCGGGGCCCGAGCGGCCCGCCGCGAAGCGGCAAGAGCGGGAAAAAATGGCTCCAGTTCTGTCGAGACGGCTGGTCACCTAACGGTGCGCGCTCTAACCGACGAACGAGGCGAGCTCGGCCTCGAGCTGTTTCCTGCTGCGCGCTCCGACGAGTCGCTTCATCTCCTGGCCGTCCTGGAACACGATCATGGTCGGAATGCTCATCACGCCATATTGCATGGCGGTTTGCTGATTCTCATCGACGTTGAGTTTGACGACGTTCAGTTTTCCAGATTGCTCTCCGGCGATCTCCTCGAGTGGTCCTTCCATCATCTTGCATGGCCCGCACCACTCCGCCCAGAAGTCGACGAGCGTTGGCGTGGACTCACCGACCAGTTCGGCAAACGTCGCGTCGGTCGCTTCGATGGTGTTCTTACCCATCAGTTCTCCTTGTTTAGACCTATAGGAGGTTGAACCGTAACCCGGTCGTCAAACTTCCCAAGCTTCCAGCAGTCGCTCCGCGTCCAACGCCGCCTCGCATCCCATCCCGGCAGCGGTTACTGCCTGCCTGTATACGTGGTCGATCACGTCGCCGGCGGCGAAGACCCCTTCGACCGAAGTCTTGGTAGTACCCGACTCGGTGACGATGTACCCGCCCTTGTCGAGCTCGAGCTGGTTCTGGAAGAAACTGGTATTCGGATCATGCCCGATGGCGACGAACACACCGTCGACCGCCAATTCCGACTTTTCCCCAGTCTCGGTGTTGTTGAGGCGGACGCCGGTGACCAAATCACCGCCGAGCACCTCGACGACCTCGCTGTTCCATACGACGTCGACCTTCGGGTTGTCCAGGGCTCGCTGCGCCATGATCTTGGAGGCACGGAACTCGCCACGTCGGTGAACGATCGTGACCTTTGAGGCGAACTTCGTGAGGAAGGTCGCCTCCTCCATCGCGCTGTCGCCGCCCCCGACAACCACCAAATCCTTGTCGCGGAAAAAGAACCCGTCGCAGGTGGCGCAGGCCGAAACGCCATAGCCGCGGAGACGGTGCTCCCCCGGAACGTCGAGCCACCGCGCTGAGGCGCCGGTGGACACGATTATCGTCTCGGCCTCGTAGAGATCCTCGCCGACCCACACCTTGAACGGTCGCTTGGATAGGTCGACGGCGGTGATGTCCGACGAAATGATTTTCGTACCAAACCGCTCCGCCTGCTTGCGCATCGCCTCCATGAGCTCAGGTCCCATGATGCCGTCGGGAAATCCCGGGTAGTTCTCAACGTCGGTGGTGAGCATCAGCTGACCGCCGCGCTCGAAGCCCTCGATCATCACCGGGGCCAGATCGGCGCGCGCTGAATAGATCGCCGCGGTCAGACCCGCGGGACCCGACCCGAGGATGAGAACCTTTTCTGTCACTGTCACTCCTGGCCCGTCTCGTCGTCTTTGGGAAAGCGTCGTATCCAGAGCAACGCCCCAACCACGATGAGTATGCCCCCGGTGATGGCGTAGGCCACCTCCTGACCGACAAGCTCGCCAAAGGCCCGGAAGAAGGCGACGAGCAGCCAGATGGTGACGAGGACGCCGATGGTAACGAACAACAAACCGAACGCAATCCATGTGATAGACCGCTCTGCGCGGCCGACCGTGAGCGATCGGATCTTGATCGCGAACGATTCAATCAAGTCTGCGATCTGCGCGGGGTAATCGTTGTCCTGGTCCGCCATACGGGCGAGGTTAGTCCGGGCCCAACTTGGTCACGGTCCGGCCGATGTCACCTGGCACGTTGCGAGGTCGACGATGATCACGGTCTCGGCGCCGGTGTTGGCATCGGTGATGACCACGACCACGTTGTCGCCAGTCACTGAGAGCGTGCCAACCAACACAGCCTCGCCGCTCACGTTATCGGCGGAGCCGAAGCACCCGGCAGCGGCGTCGTAGTCGATTGTCGCCCTGGCGGTGGAGTTGAGAGCGGCAAACTCGACGCCATCGGCGGCGAAATTGTCTCCAAGCACAGGCAGCTCGAGTTCAACAGACGAGTCCGTCGTCGGTGCCAGCGAGTACTGCATGGCATCGGGTTCTACTGTTTCGGCGGCGACCGCTGTGGTCGCAGTCTGCTCTTGGACCCGCGGCTCCTCGGCTGAGTCTTCAGCTACGCCGCCGAGAGGATCAGCCTCCAGCGAGGGAGCGGCGGCGGCTACGGTTGTCCGCGGCGCCGGTGCGCTGACTATATCGGCGGCGTCCTCATCACCGATCATGCCGGGGAGAACGACGACCGCGGTGACGATCAGGGCCGCGGCAGCAACACCGGTGAGCGGTGCCCACCACCGGCCCCAAACTCGGACGGGAGCGGCAACCGGCGCTACTTCGGTTGTGTCGTCGAGGAACAACTCGGCCCTCAGCGCAGCGTGCAGTTCGTCGCGCTCGGAGGCGGTCATCGATACGGCGGGGGCGGACCGCAGTGCGGTCGACACAGCGAGCTGCTCGTCGTAGGCGGCCTTCATCTCGGGGTCGATCTCCAAGCGTGCGCGTACGTCTGCCTGTTCGGCGGGGGAGAGTGCCCCGTCGAGCAAGGCGACGATCAGGTGGCGGTCGCTGTCGTTCATGGTTCCTTGTTTGGATGCGTCGGAGGGGGAGCGAGGTTCCCGAGTTCTCTTGCTAATTGGCGTCTGGCACGAAACACTCTGCTTTTGACCGTGCCGATCGGCACTCCGAGGCTATCGGAAGCCCCCTGTAGCGACATGCCTTCGAGGTCGACGAGAACCGCCGCCGCGCGAAACTCGGGTGCGATGTTCTGCAGGGCGCGCTCGATATCGGGCCGAAGCTCGACAGCCCCGATGGCATCCCCGCTTCTTGGGTCAGGCGGGTCGAGGTGCTCGGGTATCGCCTCGGTTCGCTTGCGTTTGCTGCGTCGCAGGTGGTCGTAGCAGGTGTTGACGGTCACCCGGTACAGCCATGTGCTGAACGCGGCCTGTTCTCGATAGCGATCGACTTTGCGAAACACGGTGAGGAAGACGTCCTGAGTGGCATCGAGCGCAGACTCGCGGTCGCGCAGCATGCGGAGGCATATGGAGAACACCCGGCCCTCGTGAGCCGCCATGAGCGTCTCGAACGCGTCGGAATCGCCTGCCAAATAGCGGCGGATCAGCTCGCGGTCTTCTGAGGAACGACCGGTCATTGCGGGTGATTCTCGCGCAGCCGAGTGGCCGAGTCGCGGTACGGCCGGGTCGCCGTGTAGATCTGGTGATCGTTGGAAGCCGGTGGCCGGCTACGGGATCAGGGAGACGCTCCAGATCTCTGCGGCGAATGTTCCGTCTGACTGCTCCGGAAGGTGAGTGAGCCAGATGAGCCAGGCACCCTCCGCTGCTGGGACCTGGTGTCGCGTGATCCCCGTGAGTAGCGTCCCTGATCCGGCTGGCTGCCAATCGTCGTAGGTGGGTAGGGGCTCGGCTGCCCATGCCAGCGTGTAACGCGTATCGCGAGAGCCTGAGATTTCGATGGCCGAGATCGGGCCATCGGCGATGAGTACGAGGCCGACGCCTGCCTTGGTATCGGGCAGCGGGCCGGGGTAGCGCTCCGTATGCCAGCTCGTCCCCCGGTCGCCATCGAGTACGGCGTCGGCATCGTCGTTGTTCTCCGCACCGTCCCCGAGGGGGTCGTAGGCGATTGCGGTTGCTGCCACCGATTGATCGACGGGTGCCTCGATAATCGGAATTGTCGTCGTCGGCGAGGTCGGTTCCCGCTCCGAAGAAGCGGCCGGATAGAGGAAGGGTGAATCAGGATCGATGTCGAGCCTAAGGCCAAGGGCGGCCAGCACGACGATCGCGACCACGATAACGGCGAAGGCGAAGAGGCCGCGCGGGGACCAGGCCGCCCGAGGCTCCTGACGCGGCGAGAACGGGATCGCGCGGAGGGCGGCGGCGAGTCCGGCAGCGTCGAGAGAGCCGGCGGCCGCGGCAGTCAGCGCTTCGTCCACGGACCCCGGTAATCCTTCGGCCACCTGGGACGGGAGCTCCCAGGGGTTGTCGCTGCCGGTGATG
>JACZST010000033.1 GCA_022574065.1 Acidobacteriota bacterium | reverse complement strand
CTTCCTTGGCCGGATCCGGGACAGCGTCACATGGGGATGGAAGGGTCGATCCTCCGGATCGAACCCGGCAGCCTGTGCCGCCTCTTCGCATACCGCGGCCAATGCGGCAGCCCGATCGCTCCCGCGCCCGACGCCCAGCCACAGCACGGTGGCACGCGCCGGTCGGGCGAAGCCGCCGAGACCGTCGAAGCCGAGCACGAACGGCTCCGTGACCGCGTGGTCGTCGAGAAAGGCGAGAACCCGATCACGCTGGTGCTCGTCGGTCGCCCCCAGGAAACGCAACGTCAGATGCCAGTTGGCCGGAGGAACCGGCTTGCCTGGCAGCCGCCCGGCCTCAGCATCGAGGAACGCGGCAAGCCCGTGCCGGACATCGTCGGAAAGGGCAACAGCCAGGAACAGGCGCTCGGTCAGCTGCTCCCCCACGGCACCCCCTGCAGCGACATCCTCAGCCATTGCAGCGCCGCAGTCGACGCAAAGACACGGACCCGCTCCCGATCCCCCGGCAGCCGGATCGACCGGCTCGACATTCCCTCAGGGGTCGCCACCGCGACCACGATGGTCCCGAGCGGTTGCTCCAACGGGTCGGGGCCCGCCGACCCGGTGACCGCAACCACCACGTCCGCCCCCAGGACCCGGCGCGCCCCATGCGCCATTGCCTCGGCCACCGGCAAACTGACAACGCCATGCTCGGCGATCAGCGACGAATCGACTCCGAGCATCGACTCCTTCACCGCGGTGTCGTACGCCACAACCGAACCTCGATAGGCCCGACTCGCCCCTGGCACCGAGGTGATGCGCGTCGCCACCATGCCACCGGTCGCCGACTCAGCGGTCCCAACCGTCCACCCACGCTCGGCGAGCGCATCGAGCACAACGACCTCAACCGTCTCGTCGTCACTCCCGAAGATGCGATCGCCGAGCCGCTTTCGAATCTCCGCTTCGATTGGTGCGATCAACGTCTCGGCTTCGGCGATCGAGGCGGCCTTGGCCGTGATCCGGATTTTGATCTCGCCACCGGACGCCAAGAACGCGATGGTGGGGTTGGCCGATGCGTCGAACAGATCGGCGAGGCGCTCACCGATCGCCGACTCCGGCTCTCCCCAGGACCGGAGCAGCCGGCTCTTCACCACCGAGCTGCCTTCGCCGGCCAAGGCTGGAATCACCTCATTGTCAAGCATCCAGTGCATCTCCGCGGGAACTCCAGGCAGGGCAAACACCTCTGCCCGGTCGATCCGGATGCGGATCCCCGGAGCCGTGCCCTTGGGGTTGAGGATGAAGGCCGCTCCTTCCGGGCGCTCGGCCTGTTGCAGATTCGACTCCGGCATCTCCCGCCCGCTGCGATGCCACCGCTCACGAAGCCGCTTTGCCTGCTCGTCGTCGAAGACGAGGGAGACGCCGGCCGCTTTCGCCAACGCCTGACGGGTGACATCGTCTTTGGTCGGGCCGAGTCCCCCGGTGATGATCACCGCGTCTGCACGGGAGGAAGCCTCCAGGATCGCCGCCGTCATCCGCTCTTCGTTGTCACCGACCACGGACTGGCGATAGTGATCCAATCCGGCCTCGGCGAGGCGCTCACCGATGTGGGCGGCGTTGGAATTCACGATCTGGCCGAGCAATAGCTCGGTGCCGATGGCGATCACCTCGACGCTCATGCCGGTCCGACCACGATCGCGTTCACATCGGTGCCGTAGCCGCCGGTGATCTCAACGGTCAGCCACTCTCCAGGCTCACCGCGATCCAGCAGCACCACACCGTCGATCTCCGGGGCCTCACGGTACGAGCGGGCCACCGGCTGGCCGGCCTCGACCTGATCGACGACCACCGAAAGGGTGCGGCCAACCTGGGCGATGGTTGCCTCTGTGGTGATGTCGTCCTGGAGGGCCTGCAGGTAACGGAGCCGCTCCGCCTTGACCTCCTCCGGCAACTGGTCGCTCATGGTGGCTGCCGGGGTCCCTTCTTCCGGTGAGTACAGAAAGAACCCTGCCCAGTCCAAGCGGACGTCACCGAGGAAGGAGGCCAGGTCATCCACGTCGTCGTCGGTCTCGCCGGGGAAACCGACAATGAAGCTCGACCGCAGCGCCGCGTCTGGAGCGGCGTCACGGATGGACTCGATGAGGTCGCGATGACGGTCACCCGATCCCGGCCGCCTCATCGCCCGCAGCAGGCGGGCAGAGCTGTGCTGAAGCGAGAGGTCGAAGTAGTCGGCGATCCGATCGTTGCTCGTCATCTCCTCGATCAGTGCAGGGCGAATCTCCTTCGGGTACAGGTAGAAGAGCCGCAACCGGCGCAGTCCATCGACGGCCGACACCGATCGGATCAGGCTCACGATGTCGCCGTCTCCGGTATCGCGGCCATAGGCGGCGAGGTCCTGGGCGACGAGCCCGATCTCGGCAACGCCGGCAGCCGCCAGCTTCGCCGCCTCGTCGCGAATGTTGTGTGGAGCGCGCGACCGTTGTTTGCCGCGGAACTGTGGGATGGCGCAGAACGTGCACATCTTGTCACAGCCTTCGGCAACCTTGACGTAGGCCCACGGGGTGGAGGGCGTCGGTCGGCGGGTCTCGTAGAGGATGTCCATGTGCGAGCGCCGAGCAGGCCCGATCGTGATGGGCGTCCATTTCCGAAGCGCATCGAGTCGGTCGACGAGCTCCGGGTACCGATCCAGCCCGATGATGGCGTCCGCCTCCGGGAGGGCTTCGGCGAGCTCTGACTCGTAACGCTGGGCCATGCACCCGACGACGACGAGGCTGGCGTCTTCGCGTTTGTGGTCGGCGAGGTCGAGGATGGTGTCGATGGACTCCTGGCGCGCCGCCTCGATGAAGGCGCACGTGTTGACCATGACCACATCGGCCGATCCCGGCGCCTGCGCCATCGCATATCCTGCGGCGGCCAGCATGCCGAGGATCTTGTCGGAGTCGACCTCGTTCTTGGCGCAGCCGAGCGTCGTCAGCCAAACGGTGGGGGCTTCAGTTGGTTGAGTCACTGCGGCGTAGCGTAGGAGTCCGCTTGATCGAGGCCTCCTCGATCCCGTCGATGAGACCCCAAGGAGAACCCACAACTCGACGGTGGGCTATATCTGTCGATAGTGGCCGCGGAAGTAAACCAGCGGATCGTCGAGGGTTTCAGCGTCGACCTTGTCGATGTCTGCGGAATACAACAGCGAGTATCCCTGCTCCACCGCCGCCGCCCCCGAGCAGTAGGCGCGGCTGCCGACATCGGTCAGCACCGGCCCCCACTCCCCATCCTCGAATGCCACCCCGGAAAACAACCCGCCGGGGCTGGGGCGGCGTTCGGCGAAGATCTCCGATATCGCGCGATGGTCGGATTCGAGGATGTGGACGACAAACCTGCCGGTGCGGTCGATCGCATCGCATAGGTCGGCGATAGGTGCCGCCAGGAAGTGGACCTTGCCGGGCTCGCCTTCGGAAACCATGATCGACGATACGGTCATCCCGCTGCGATCGGTGGCGTCGCCTGCCGTGATCACCGTGACCGGGGCGGCGAGCCGGCCCCGGAACCGGCGAACCGGCTCGCGGTCCTCCTCCGGGGTCAGGAACGGATGAACGCCCTCGTGGATCTCCCCGGTCATCGAAACCTACCAAGGTCGCGGCCCATCAATGCGCATCCGGGATCTCGACACCCCGGTCGATGAGGATGCCCTTGATCCTGCCGATCCTGGCTTTGACCTCCGGCATCCCGCCTGCGGCATCTATCTGCTGGTTGAGCGACACCCCTCCCCAGCCCTCGGCGCCGGGCCCGGCGGCGCTACCGCCCGATTGTTTGACCATGTCGATTCTTCGACCCTCCAGCTCGGAAAGTCGGCTGCGGAGACCGGAAAGCTCGTCGAGCATGTCCTCGGTTGGCCGTCGCGTATCGAAGTCGACGTGGAAGGCGGCGGCCTCGCGACGCAGTTGGTCGCGGCGTTGCAGCAGTTCGTGGCGTTCGACAAAGGCGTCGTCGGCGAGGCCGATCAGCTCACCTTGCACCCGAGCGAGCGCCTGAGTGATCCGATCGAGGTCCGCCCACACCATGCTTTCGCCTCCTCGATGCCACACTACGTGATGATCAGGTGGTTCGGGACCGCCTCGGCCGTTGAAAACGGCAATCGCCGTCGGGTATCGTCCTCTGCACGCGACTCGAGGACGCCATGCCCCACATGCAGGACGACTTTCCGCTGTTGATGTCCACCCTCTATGACCACGGGGTACGCCACTACCCCGATCAGGAGATCGTCTCGGTCGACTCGGACCTGAGCATCACCCGCACGACCTACGCCAACACCGATGCCCGGATCCGGCGCCTGGCTACGGCGTTCTTCGAGCGCCTCGGGCTCGAGCGAGGCGATGTGATCGGCACGTTCGCCTGGAACAACCACCGCCACCACGAGCTGTATTGGGCTACGGCGAACACCGGGGTGATGTGCCACACACTCAACCTCCGCCTGTTCCCGGAGCAACTCGTGTACGTCATCAACCACGGCGGGGACCGCGTGTTGTTCGTCGACGAGAATCTGGCAGGGCTCATTGCGCCGATCGTCGACCAACTCAAGACCGTCGAGCGGTTCGTGGTCATGGGCGGGAACGCCGCCGACAGCGGGCTCCCCGATCCGCTCGCATACGAGGAATTGATCGATGGCCTCGACGAGCACGGTCCATGGCCCCAGCTCGACGAGCGCAGCCCGCTCATGCTCTGCTACAGCTCGGGGACCACAGGAAACCCCAAGGGTGTGGCCTATACGCAGCGTTCCACCTACCTGCACACGATATCCTGCTTGGCCAACTTCCCGATCCTTGCGACCGACAACGTGCTGCCGGTGGTGCCGATGTTCCACGCTTCCGCTTGGGGATACCCGTTCCAGGCCGTCCCCATGGGCGCCAAGCTCACCTACCCCGGGCCGGATCTCTCGCCAGAAGGGCTGGTGAAGCTGTTCCTGGACGAGGCCGTCACCTTTTCTGCCGGCGTGCCGACGGTGTGGCTCGGAATCCAGCAGTACCTGGACGCCAACCCCGACATCGAGTTGCCCAGCATGCGGGCGTTCCTGTGCGGTGGCTCTGCGGTGCCCCGTGCCATGACCGACTGGTTCTGGAAGAATCGAGGGATCCGGGTGGTGCAGGGATGGGGAATGACCGAGACCAACCCGATTGCTTCGGTATCGCTGCTCATGCCGTGGATGGAGGAGTGGGACTTCGAGCGGCAGCTCGACGTGTTCGAGACCCAGGGCCGGATCGTGCCCGGCCTCCAATACAAGATCGTCGACGAGTTCGGCGAGGAGCTCCCCCACGACGGAGAGGCATTCGGTGAGCTGCTCATCCGTGGGCCGTGGATCGCCGCCGAGTACTACAAGGATGACCGGACCGAGCAATCGTTCGTCGACGGCTGGTTGCGCACCGGCGACGTGTGCAAGGTCACCCCTGAGGGATACATCAAGATCACCGATCGGGCCAAGGACCTCATCAAGTCCGGCGGAGAGTGGATCTCGTCGATCGACCTCGAGAACGAGATCATGGCGCATCCGGACGTCGCCGAGGCCACGGTTGTCGGGTTGAAACACGTCAAATGGCAGGAGCGCCCGGTGGCGTTTGTGGTGGTACGGGAGGGTGCGACCGTCACCGCCGACGACATCTCCGAGCACCTCGCCGATCGGGTGGCGAAATGGTGGCTCCCCGACGAGATCGTGTTCGTCGACGAGATCCCGAAGACCGGGACCGGTAAGTTCGATAAGAAAGTGGTCCGGGACCAGTACGCCGACCTGCTGATGTAGAAACGTATTACGTATTACGTAGTACGTATCACGTATCACGTATCACGTATCACGTATCACGTATCGGAAGGCTGGCAACTCGGGGACTTGCGGCTTGCGTCTTACAACACCCCGCTCAACTCGTCTTCGGTGACCAGGACCGTCCTCGGCTTCGACCCCTCGGACGGTCCGACGATCCCTCTGTTCTCGATGATGTCCATCACCCTTCCTGCCCTGGAAAAACCGATGCGCAGCTTGCGTTGCAGCATCGAGGTCGAGCCGAGCTGGCTGCGCACTATCAGCTCGATGGCCTGACGGACGATGTCGGGGTCCTCGCCCTCGTACGCCTCGTCGGTTGCCTCGCGTTTTCTGGCAACCTCGAACACCTCCGAGTCCCGATAACGCGCCTCCTGCTGTTCCTTGACAAAGGCGACGACCCGGTGCACCTCGGCCTCCGACACCCACGCACCCTGGATACGCTCCGGCTTCGGCTCTGTCGCCGTCACCACCAGCATGTCGCCGAGGCCGACCAGTTTCTCCGCTCCCACCTGGTCGATGATCACGCGAGAGTCGGTCTGTGATGTCACCGAGAAGGCAAGGCGCGACGGGATGTTGGCCTTGATCACACCCGTGATCACGTTGACCGACGGACGCTGTGTCGCCAGGACGAGATGGATGCCGACGGCACGGGACATCTGGGCGATCCTGACGATCGAGTCCTCGACGATTCGACCGGCAACCATCATCAGGTCGTTGAGCTCATCCACGACGATCACGATGTGGGGGAAACGATCGAACCGGTCCTCATCCAGGCCGCCGGCGTCGCGCTTCTCCCGATACGACTCGATGTCGCGGACCCCGGCGTCTGCGAGGAGGTCATAGCGGCGATCCATCTCGGCGACTGCCCACTGCAAGGCGTCTGCCGCCTTCTTTGGATTGGTGATCACCCTCGTCAGGAGATGCGGTGCGCCGTTGTAATGGCTGAGCTCGACCCGCTTTGGGTCCACCAGGATGAGCCGGACCTCGTCGGGCCGCGCCCGCATCAGCACCGAGGTCAGCAGGGCGTTGATGCACGAGGACTTTCCGGCACCGGTGGCGCCGGCGATGAGCAAGTGCGGTAACTCGGTGAGCCGGAGCAGGCGCGGCCTCCCGCTGACGTCCTTGCCGAGAGCGACGAACATGGGGTCGGGGTCGTCGGATGCCTCCGGGCTCCCCAGGATGTCCCCGAGAGTGACGATGTGGCGCTTCCGGTTCGGCACCTCGATGCCGATCGCGGAGCGGCCGGGGATGGGGGCGAGGATGCGCACATCGGGCGAAGCCAGGGCGTAAGCGATGTCGTGGGACAAATTGGTGACCCGCGCCACCTTGACCCCTGGAGCCAGCTCGATCTCGTACCGAGTGACGGTTGGGCCCGGAACGATCCGGGTCAGCTTGGCGTCGACGCCGTGCTGGTGGAGGGACTCTTCGAGCTCGGCCGCAGTCTGCTCGAGCGAGCGCCTGTCGGTGTCGGCGGCGGGGCCGGCCTCGAGGAGCGACAGCGGCGGGAGCGTATATCCCTCGACATCGACCATCTGTGGAGCCACTGCCTCCTCCGGCTTCGACTTCCTTGGCGCTTTCTTCTCCGCCTTCGGACCCTTCTTCGGCGCCTTCTTCGCCTGGGGAGCCGGCTCCTCGGCCACCGGTGAGGGGTCGACGTGAACGATGGGTTGCCGGGGAGCGGCGTTTCGATCCAGACCGAGCCATGACCGGAAGCGCCCGAACGACGATGCGATCGTGTGTCCGACATCGCGGATCGTGGATCTGGTGAGAATCAGCGTTCCGGTGGCGATGAGTGCAAAAAGCACCAGGAACGATCCCCAGAACCCCAGAAGTCGCCGCAGCGGGAAGGCGACGAGGGCGCCGATGACGCCGCCGCTCTCCTGCACCTGGTCGAGGTTGCCGGCGAGGGCGACCGATCCGGTCAGCAGATGGAACATCGCAAGTGTCCCCAGATAAACGATGACGACGCCGGCGACCAACCGCCCGACCTTGACCCTCGGGAAGATGCCGACCAGCGCGATACCGATCACGGCGACTACCAGCGGCAGGCCATATGCCCACGCACCGAGAAGGAATCTCGTTGCCGCGGAGACTCCTGCCCCAACTGGGCCGGACAGGCCAAAGTAAGACAGCGCCACTAACAGTGCAGCGACGATGAGCACAACACCCCAGACGTCGTCGGTGTGACGTCCCAGGCGCTCCCTGATCCGTTCCCTGCTCGCCCGCAGCGCGCGAGCGGCCCTGGTCCGGAACGGGATCCGTTTGTTTTTGCTGGCCCTACTCCGCCCCTTCGCCCCGCGACGCTTGGTCCGCGTAGCCATGGGACGGGTCACGTTACAGGAGGTTGGTTCACAGACCAACCACCCTTCGCGCGCGTCCGACCGCGGAGAGTTACACTGGTGTAGTTCGCGACGGCTGATTCGGCGAACCGGTCACACCTCGATGACGACGGGAAACACGAACGGGCGGCGTTTCATGGTCGTCTGCACCGCCTTGCGCGCCGAGTTGCGCACACGCCGCTGCAAGGCGTCGTGATCGATCGGATGTTCCAGGGTGGAGATTCCCTGCGTGACGCGCGTCTTGATCGCCTTGTGCATCTCGTCGGCGTCCCCAGTGACCCCATGGCTGTCGACATCCGGCCCAAACACGATATCGCCGGTGCGCTTGTCCACTCCCACGGTAACCAACACCACCCCGTCATCTGCGAGGTGCTGGCGGTCGCGAATCACGCCGGCGTCCTCTTCGAGCTCCGTCCCCACCACATAGACATAACTGCCTGAGACCGCGTCGCGCTCGATATGCAGCTTGCCGCCGTCCAACACAGCCACGTCGCCGTCTTCGAGCACCTCTACCTCGGGAATCCCCATGTCCCTGGCGAGGGCGGCGTTTGCTGCTAGATGCCGATACTCGCCATGGACGGGGATCAAAGCCTGCGGCTGGACGATGTTGTAGAACGTCCTCAGCTCGGTCGCCGCGGCATGCCCGGAGACGTGAATTGCGGCATTCCTCCCGTGATAAACGGTGACTCCGGCTCTGGTCAGGTTGTTGATCACCCGTGACACGCGTTTCTCGTTTCCAGGGATGGGTGTCGCCGAGATGATCACGGTGTCGTCGGTGTCGAGGGTCACCGAGCGGTGCTCTCCGGCCGCTAGCAGCGACAACGCCGCAAACGGCTCCCCCTGGCTCCCTGTGGAAATCACCGCGGTTTCCTCGGGTGGCAGCCGAAGCAGGTCGGCGAGCTCGACCAAGGCCTTGTCCGGGATATCGAGGTAGCCGGTCGCCTGGGCGATCTCGCTGTTGCGCAGCATCGACCTCCCGATGAACGCAAACTGGCGTCCATCGGCTACCACGGCGTCGATCGATTGCTGTACTCGGTGCAGGTGGCTGGCGAAACAGGCGATGATCACGCGCCCGGGCGCCTCGTGCACCAGGTCCTCGATCTCGCTGCCAACGGTCGATTCCGATGGGACGAACCCTGGACGCTCGGCGTTCGTCGAATCGGCGAGAAGAAGCCGGACGCCCTGGCGGCCGAATCCTGCAAACGTTTGTAGATCGGTCGTCCTACCGTCGATCGGGCTCGGATCGAGTTTGAAGTCTCCGGTGTGGATCACCATCCCCTCCGGCGTGTCAAAGGCGACGCCGGTCGCATCAGGCACTGAATGGGTCACCGCGATGTGGGTGAACCGGAACGGGCCCTCGGAGACCCAGGTCCGCGGTTCCACCGGACGCAGGTCCGGCTCGATGCCCATCTCGGAGACCCTGGCGTTGGCGAGCTCGAGGGTCAACCGCGTCCCGTATATCGGAACGTTGACCTCGCGCAAGAGATAGCCAAGAGCGCCGATGTGGTCCTCGTGGCCGTGGGTGAGGATCACGCAACTCAGGTCATCGGCCCTTTCCAGCACCCACGAGAAGTCGGGGAGCACCAGATCGACGCCGAGCATCTCTTCATCGGGGAACATCAGCCCGACGTCGATCATGGCGATCTGCCCATCGATCTCGAGGGTGGCGCAGTTCCTACCTATCTCCCCCAAACCGCCGTGAAAGGCGATGCGAACGCTCACAACCCCTCCAGTGCGACCAGCGCCTCGCGGACCGCGGCCGTGGCCTCAGCCGACGCAGGAATCAGGGGCAGCCGCGGTTCGCCGACCGGATCCCACGCGAGCGAGAGCCCGGCCTTGAGGGGCATCGGGCTGGGCTCGATGAACAGCGCTTCGACCAGCGGAGCCACCTGGGTGTAGGCCACGGGGTCACAGTAGACCAGATACTCGATGTTGTCGATGCGGCCGTTGTGGATGTGCTCCTTTGCGCTGAACAGAATGCGCTCCTGTGGCACATCGCTGGGAACTTCGACCGTCTCCGATGGCATACGTTGAGCCATGGGCCGGGTTTGCAGGAGATAGAGATGCTGCCCGTCGTGCGAAAACTCAATGTCGATGGGGCAGCCGTAAGCCGCCTCAACTTCCCGCAGGATATCGCGCATCACTTCGGGAAATGGGCTGTGGCGCAACAGCCGGTCGAATGTGATCACTCCGGATGGATAGCTTTTGGGCGGCAGATTGGCGAACGGCGTCTGGAGATAGCCGTCCTCTTCGATGGACAGCATCTGCTCTGCCAGGGGCAGTTCCTCATGCCCCCACAGATCCTTGAGGGGCACCACTTCGTAGCTGTTGGTCTTCAGGTTGACCACATCCACGAAATTCTGCGTATACTTTTTCTGCGCTGCGAGGGTGGTTTCCGGCCGCAGTGTGGGTGCAGAGAGACCCACCAGCCTCGGGTAGTCGTCTCCTACCCGGTCGACTGCCCGGGTTCCCAGACCCATCACCAGCCGCACCAGCCCATCTTCCTCCCGGATGCGGGAAGACCAGGTGTAATCGTTGCGCGACAGGGCCACGCCGGCGTACGCAGGGAAAAAATAGTGGCGATACTTGAAGCCCACCACCTTCTGGATAAGGATGCCAATTTTCTCATCGTAATCGAGCAGGTTCCGCTCCTGCCGATAGGTGATCGGGTCAGGCGCCAGCCCGCTGGCGTACACCTCCCCGATGGCTGCCAGCAGCTGTGAAAGCCGCTGGTCCAGATGCCCCTGATTGCCGAGAAAGACGCTCAGGTATTTGCCGGAAAAAGCGGCCTTGAAATTGTCCTCCAGCAGACTGCTCGAGCGAACAATAACGGGATGTTTACCTACTTTCTTGAGCATGGCGCGGCACTGCTCAACCATATAATCGGGGAACTGGCCGTTGCGGAAAACCTCCTGGATGGCGGGATACTCGTTGCGCACCTCCTCCGCCGTCTTATACTTCTGGTGTTGGTACCGCATCAGGCCGTTGAGGGTGAGAAAATCCTCAAACACATCGGTGCGCACATAGTACGACTCCGGAATCCGGATCAGGTCGCCATATTTTTCTGTGAGCGTTTCAGTAAGGATTTTATAGCCCAGCAGCATGCCCGCCGCCTTGCCGCCGATGCGGCCGTGCCCCGCCGCCGAACCGATGGTGGTATCGACCAAAGGGGCCATGTCGCGAATGGTCAGGTGATGCTTGGCCACCCGCAGGAACTCCAGCTGATCGGAGATAAAGTGCCGCAGAAGCGATACGCGCAGCCCCATAACGTCCTCCTTGGGCAGCGGCGTGCCCAGTGGAATGGCGGAGTATTCCCTGACTTTATCGGCGAGGACTCCGAAGGAGATATCGGTGAGATTGGCAATGTTCTCCAGAGAGAAGATGTAGTCGCGCTTGACGACGGACATGATAAGGACCTCAATCTCATCTGTGGTAAAATGCTCAAGCGCGCTTTTGAGGGTAACCCGGCGGAGGATGCGGCGTTCGTTGCCCGACCATTGGTCCGGACTCACATTGGGGCTGGCCTTCTCCTGATCGTATTTAAAATCCTTGGCCTCCTTGCGGGCCAGGGCATAGATCTCGTCAATGGAAAAAAGATGCTTTTCGTGCAGAGTAAGCATCAGTTGGAGGATGATTTTTTCTTCCAGCTGGGAATAGGCGCCGATTTTCTCCCTGAGGGATCGATAGGCTGCGTCCGTTGATTTCCGGGTCGAT
>JACZST010000032.1 GCA_022574065.1 Acidobacteriota bacterium | reverse complement strand
TGTGGTGATCCGGAACCTGGCCCGGCGGATACAACACCTCAACACCGAGATGGCAAGCATCGACCATATGCTCAGCGGACTCGTCGCCGCCACCGCACCGTCGCTGCTCGACCTCCACGGCGTCGGTCTCGACAGCGCCGCAACGCTGCTCGTCACCGCCGGAGACAACCCTGACCGGTTGAACTCGGAAGGCTCGTGGGCGCATCTGTGCGGCGTCGCTCCGCTGCCGGCGTCGACCGGAAAGACCCCCCGTCACCGGCTCAACCGTGGCGGAGACCGCCAAGCCAACGCCGCGCTGTATCGCATCGCGTTGACCCGCATGTCCAACCACCCCGAGACCCGCCGCTACGTGACCCGTCGCCGAAACCAAGGACGCAACACCACCGAGATCATGCGCAGCCTGGAACGCTACGCCGCCCGCCAAGTCTTCAAACACATCCAGATGGCCTGAGATCGTGGGTGGGGTCTGACCCCATAGCCCGACGCGGGCCACCTGTTCCCGTGTAGGCTGAGAGCAATGCCAGCCGAGGTACCTCGTGACCGCACCGACCGAAGCTGAGATGGCTTTTTCGAGGCTCAGGCGCGACGCTTTCCCCCGACGTGCTCCTCCCTGACATCCGTTCGCAATAGACCCACTCCCCGATCAGGAGGTTCCCCTTTGAACGTATCGATGACCGTCAACAACACCAGCTACGAACGAGATGTCGAACCCCGCACGTTGCTGGTCGACTTCCTCCGCGACGACCTTGGGCTGACCGGCACCAATATCGGATGTGACACCAGCCAATGCGGGGCATGCACGGTCCACATCGACGGTGCCGCAGTCAAGTCATGCACGGTGCTGGCCGCTCAGGCAGACGGGGCATCGATCACGACCATCGAGGGCCTGTCCATCAATGGTGAGTTGCATCCCATGCAACGCGCATTCACCGAAAAGCACGGGCTGCAGTGTGGCTTCTGCACACCCGGGATGATCATGACCGCGGTCAAGCTGGTCGAGTCCTACCCGGAGCCCACCGAAGAGCAGATTCGGCACGGCCTCGAGGGCAACCTGTGCCGCTGCACCGGCTACCAGAACATCGTGCAAGCGGTTGACGAGGGTGCCAGGCTCACCGAGGCCCACAGCCCGTTCGAGTCGACCCCGGCCGAGCACCAGATCACGTTGCGAGAGGCGGAGCGACGCGCCTGGGAGAGGAGCCGCACATGACCACGACCACCGAACGTGCCTTCGGCGCATCCGTAGCGCGCAAGGAGGATGCACGCTTCATCACAGGTCAGGGGCGCTTTACCGACAACCTCACCCAACCCGGCATGGTGCACATGGCGGTGGTGCGATCGCCGCTTGCCCACGCACGGATCAAGGGAATCGACACCTCGGCCGCGACCGAGATGCCAGGGGTCGTTGGGGTGTTCACCGGCCAGGAAATGGCCGACGCCGGATTCGGCGGTATTCCCTGCGCCTGGGTGGTCCCCGATTCCGACACCGTGACACCGCCCCACCCCCCGATCGCCATCGACACCGTGCGCTACGTCGGTGACGCCGTTGCCATGGTCGTCGCCGACACCGATGCCAACGCCCGGGATGCGGCGTATGCCGTGGACGTCGACTACGACGTTCTCCCGGTCGTTGTCGATGTCAGGAAGGCCATGGACCCCGACGCGCCGCAACTGCACGAGGAGGCGCCGAACAACCAATGCTTTCATTGGGTTGTGGATGGCGGTGACGTCGAAGCCGCCTTTGCCTCTGCCGATGTCGTGGTCAAGGAAACCATCACCAACCAGCGGCTCATCCCCAACGCGATGGAGGCAAGAGTGGCGCTTGCTCGCTGGGACGATGCCATGGGCGAGCTCACGCTGTGGGTGACAAGCCAGAACCCGCACATCGTCAGGTTCCTGCTGTCGCTGGACACCCCGGTCCCCGAGCACAAGATCCGGGTGATCGCACCCGATGTGGGCGGCGGTTTCGGATCCAAGCTCGCTCACTACCCGGAAGACACCATGGTGATCTTCGCCTCGCAGCAGGTGGGAAGGCCGGTGAAGTGGGCGGAGACCAGGAGCGAGAACTATCTGGCGACCACCCACGGTCGCGACCACATCGCCGAGGTGGAGATGGCGGCGACCAAGGAGGGCAAGATCCTCGGCCTCAGGGCAAAAACATGGGCAAGCATGGGCGCCTACCTGTCGACGGCGTCGACGGGAATAGCCACCATCCTGCACGGGCTCATCCTGTCGGGCTCCTATGACATCGGAGCCATCCACGAGGACGTGTACGGGACCTTCACCAACACCACGCCGACCGACGCCTACCGGGGAGCGGGTCGTCCCGAGGCTATCTTCATGGTGGAGCGCATGGTCGATCTGGTCGCTCGCGAGCTGGACATGGATCCGGTGGAGGTGCGGCGGCGCAACCTCATCGAGCCGTTCGACGACGGCCATGAGGTGGCGACCGGGCTGGTCTACGACTCGGGAAACTACGTGGGCGCCCTGGACAAGGCCTTGGACATGTTCGGCTACGAGGACGCCAGAAAGGCACAGGCCAAAGCACGAGAGGAAGGACGACTCGTCGGTATCGGCGTGGTGACCTATACCGAGATCTGCGGCCTCGGACCCTCCGAGGTGGCGGGTGCGGTCGGTTTCGGTGGCGGCCTGTGGGATAGCGCCATCGTTCGTTTCCATCCGACGGGAAAGGTAACCCTCCTGGTCGGGGTCAGCCCGCACGGCCAAGGGGAGGAGACCACGTTCGCTCAGATCATCTCCGACCAGCTCGGGGTCTCGGTCGAGGACGTCGATGTCGTCTACGGAGATACCGCCAAGACTCCCATGGGGTGGGGTACCTACGGCAGTCGCACCACAGCGGTGGGGAGCGGGGCAATCATGGGCGCCGTTAGCCAGATCAAGGACAAGGGCGTCAAGATCGCAGCCCACATGCTGGAGGCAGCGGAAGAGGACATCGAGTTCTCCGACGGTGTGTTCTCGGTGAAGGGGTCACGGGCGGATGGCAAGACCATCCAGGACATCGCTCTTGCCGCCAACACGGCATGGGATCTGCCGGAGGGTGTCGATCCGGGACTGGAGGCGTCGAGCTTCTTCAACCCAGGGAATTTCGTGTACCCGTTCGGCACCCACATCGCTCAGATGGAGGTCGATCCCGAAACCGGGGAGATCGATTTCCAACGCTACGTGGCTGTGGACGATTGCGGGCCGGTCATCAACCCGATGATCGTCGAGGGCCAGGTGCAAGGAGGAGTCGCCCAGGGCGCCGCCCAGGCGCTGTGGGAGGGGGCGGTCTACGACGACGACGGCAACCTGGTCACCGGATCGATGATGAGCTACGCCATCCCCAAGGCCGAGTTCCTTCCCAACTTCGAGTTGGGTAAGACCGAGACCCCCACCAACGTCAACCCGCTGGGTGTCAAGGGTGTTGGCGAGACCGGGACCATCGCCTCCACGCCGACGGTGTACAACGCGGTGATGGACGCCCTCGCTCCGCTCGGAGTCCAGCAGGTCGACATGCCACTGACCCCGGAGCGGGTGTGGACCGCCATCCAAGAGGCACAGAAGGGAGGTCAATGATGCAGACCGCACCATTCGACTATTACCGGCCGGAAACGCTAGCGGATGCCATCGACCTCCTTTCCACCGTGGACGGAGCTCGGCCGCTGGCCGGCGGTCATAGCCTGCTGCCGGCGATGAAACTCCGCGTGGCCAACCCGCCGGCGCTGGTGGACCTGAGCAGGATCGAAGGACTGGATGGGATCAGCCGCAATGGTGATTCGCTCAGCATCGGCGCTCTCACCAAACACGCTGCGGTCGCCGCCTCCGAGCTCGTTCAAGGCGACTGTTCGATCCTGGCGGACACCGCTGCCCACATCGGAGATCCGGCGGTGCGCAACAGGGGGACCATCGGCGGCAGCATCGCCCACGCCGACCCGGCAGCGGATTATCCGACGGTGCTGACGGCACTGGGAGCCACCATCACCGTCACCGGAAAGAGCGGCGACCGCTCGATACCGGCCGACGATTACTTTGTCGACATGTTCACACCGGCACATGCCGACGGTGAGCTGGTGACATCGGTGGAGGTTCCGGTGATCGGAGATGAACAGGGCGGCGACTACAAGAAACATCGCCACCCGGCGTCCAGCTACGCCGTGGTAGGCGTCGCCGCGGTGGTGTCCGCGAGCGACGGCACGTGCACGGCGGCGCGGATCGCGATTGGTGGTATCACCGGAACGCCGGAGCGAGCCGAAGCGGCTGAAGCAGCGCTCGTAGGCCAGGTTGTGAGCGCAGAGTCGATCGCAGAGGCATCGTCCAAGGTTGCCGCAGCCCTGGACAACCCGCTCGGCGATGTATACGCATCCGGCGAGTACCGGGTCCATCTGGCGACGGTGCTCACCAGGCGAGCTCTTGCCGACGCCTTCATCGACGCCGGGGTATAGACAGTTCAGCAAATAGGGGCGGGGCGGGCCTTGCGTCCGCTCCGTTCTCTAGGAGGGTGGTCGGCTATCTCCTCTGGCCGGGCGAGCCTTGTACCCGCTCCGCTTCCTATGGTTAGCGCATGCTGAATTCGATCGATGACGTTCTCGAGGCCTTAGAGGGAGAGCGGTATGTCGCCGAGCGCTCCCTCGGGGTGGCGATCCACCTCGCCCTCCAGCTAGGAAAACCGCTGTTCCTGGAGGGCGAAGCCGGAGTCGGAAAGACCGAGGTGGCCAAGGTGCTGGCCTCGATTCTCGACAGCCGGTTGATTCGTCTCCAGTGCTACGAAGGGCTCGACGTCAATCACGCCGTTTACGAGTGGGATTACCCAAAGCAGATGCTCGCCATCAGGCTCATCGAGGCCGGTGGCGGAGGCGAGCGGGTCGAGGTCGACGACATCATGAGTCGTGACTATCTGGTTCCTCGTCCTCTCCTCCAGGCCGTCGAAGCCTCGGCGGGGGGCGAGCGGCCGGTGCTCCTGATCGACGAACTGGACCGAGCCGATGAGGAGTTCGAGGCCTATCTCCTGGAGTTGTTGAGCGACTTCCAGGTCACGATCCCGGAGATCGGCACCATCGTCGCCGATCAGCCACCGGTGATCGTGCTCACTTCGAACCGGACAAGAGAGATCCACGATGCACTGAAGCGGCGCTGCATCTACCACTGGATCGAGTATCCCGACTTCGACCGAGAGGTCGCCATCGTCATGCGCAAAGTGCCAAACGTTCCGGAGGCGCTGGCCGCCGACCTCGCCCGAGCCATGGAGACGCTGCGCACCATGGATTTGTACAAGCCACCAGGGGTGGCCGAAACGTTGGACTGGGCGGCGGCGCTCGCCGTGCTTGGCACGAAACGGCTCGACCCGGAGGCGGTGGACGACACCATTGGCGTGATCCTCAAGTACCAGGAGGACATCGAGCGAGTACGTTCCGGAGGCACCGAGCAGCTCCTGGCCTCCGCCGGTTGACGGGGGTCTGTGGAGTGAGGCACCAGTCGCAAGTCGCAAGCAGGAACGACGCCATCCAAAGCCGATGACTGATGACTGATCTCCAGCCGCTAGCAGATCCCCTCATCCACAATCTCGTTCACTTCACCCGTCTTCTTCGCGCACAAGGTCTGCGTGGGGTCCCCGAAACGACCGTGGCCATGCTGGAGGCGGCCGAAGCGGTGGGACTCTCCGATCGGGACGATGTCTATTACGCGTTTCGAGCGGTGGTGGTGGCCCGTCCCGAAGAGGTCCAGTTGTTCGACCAGGCATTCGAGCTCTTCTTCGGCAGCGGCCGTCGATGGTCACCAATGGAGCCGATCGAGCTGAAGGTGCACCCACGCGGGCCGCGTGCGCACGTGATTGCTCCCACGTCGCTGGCGGCCGATATCGGAGGCGAGGAGCCTTCCGAGGTCAGCGACGAAGCAGGAGCCAGCGCCGTCACCCGTCTGTCGAAACGCGATTTCGCCGATCTCACCCCGGAGGAATACGTCCAGGTGCAGCGGCTCATTGCGCGGATGGTCTGGCAACCGGCCGATACCAAGAGTCGTCGTTGGGAGCCCTCGCGGTCCGGGTCCCGCCCCGATCTGCGCAGGACGCTCCGTGGGCTCATCGGCCCGTCCGGCGACATGATGCCGCTGTCGATGTCGGGTCCCAAAGCGCGCCGAAGGCCGCTTCTCGTGCTGGCAGACGTGAGCGGTTCCATGGAGCGGTACACCGAAATGCTTCTCTACTTCGTCCATGCTGCGCGCGGTCGCTTGGGCCGCGTCGAGGCCTTTGTGTTCTCCACCAACCTGCACCGCATCACCCGTCAGCTGGCTCACCGTGATCCCAAGGTGGCGCTGGCAAGGGTGGGGGGCGCGGTCCACGATTGGTCGAGCGGCACGCTCATCGGAGATGCCCTGGCTGATTTCAATCGGAATTGGAGCCGCCGCATCGTGCGGGGGGGTCCGGTGGCGTTGATCATCTCAGACGGGTGGGATCGTGGCGATTCTGACCTGCTCCGAACCGAGATGGCGACATTTGCTCGCAACGTTCACCGTGTGGTGTGGCTGAATCCGCTGGCCGGACGTTCCGGGTTTGCCCCGGACACTCGCGGCATGCGGACGGTTTTGCCGTTCGTGGACGACTTCCTCCCGGTGGGCACGCTTTCCGATCTCGCCGCGGTGGTTCGACTTCTCGAGTCGGTGCCGAAGCGGAAGAGGTGACCGGGGCGTGATTGAGGTGGTCGAGATCAGCGATATTGGCAGTATCGTGACGCTCCTAGAGTCGATACCGACACGGCGTTAGGACCCGCATATGCTGCAGGAAACACTCGACATCTACGACCGTTGGACCGGAGAGGGCAAGGAGGTAGCCAGCGCCACCGTGGTATCGGTCGTCGGCTCCGCCCCTCGACCGGAAGGAGCCAAGTTTCTCGTCTCATCCGACGGTGACATGGAGGGATCGGTGTCGGGCGGATGCGTCGAAAACGACGTGTTCCTCCACGCCCAGAAAGTCCTGGAAACCGGCGTGCCCAAACTGGTTACCTACGGCATCGCCGACGAGGACGCCTTCGAGGTGGGACTGACCTGCGGAGGAACGATCCAGGTCTACATCGAGAAGATGTGATGTCGACAATCGACGCAGTCCGGGACCTGATCAAGAGAGAGCAGCTCGGGGCGGTGGTCACCGTGGTTGCTGGGCCCGATCTCGGAACCAAGGCGGTCATCGACGTCGACGAGGGCGTGGTGGCCGGCGAGCTTCCCACCGACGTTGCCGATGATGTACTTGCCGACGTCGAGCAGCTCATGGAGCACGAGCAGAACCGCACCCTGGCCTACGGCGACCGCGAGGTCTACATCGAGACCGTGGCGCCTCAGCCGCTGCTCCTGATCTTCGGCGCCGGTCATGTTGCTCAGCCCCTGTCGAAGATCGCTCAAGAGCTCGGCTTTCGCGTTGTTGTCGCCGACGCCAGGGCGGCCTGGGCCACCGAGGAGCGGTTTCCCAATGTCGATCAGCTCATCCAAGGCTGGCCGGACGCGGTGCTCGAGCAGGTGGAGCTCGACCGGCGCACCTACGTCGTGCTGCTGAGCCATGACGCCAGGTTCGAGGGGCCGGTATTTCCTGCGGTGCGCCACGCACCGGTGCGGTACATCGGCGCCATGGGCAGCAGGCGCACCGCCAGGATGCGCGCTGAGAGCCTGACCGCCGAGGGCTGGAGCGAGGAGGAGATCGAGCGGATCCATGCCCCGATCGGAATCGACATCGGAGCCGAGGAGCCCGCCGAGATAGCGGTGTCGATCCTCGCCGAGATCGTCCGCGCCAGGTACGGGGTGGGGACCGGGATGTCGTTGCGGGGCCAGGAGGGCCGGATCCATACCCAGCGTGGGGCGGAAGACGGAACGGCGTAGACCCAAGTCGCAAGTCGCAAGTCGCAAGTGAAGGCGAATCTGCTTGAACATATCGTTCGCGAAATCTTTGTCTCGCGCTCCGTGGTCCTCCCCTAGTGTCGTCAACGACGTCGAATCGATGCTCGCCGTGACTACTTGCGCGCGGCCGGCGATGGAGGTGCGCATGTATCCAAGGGCGTTCGACTACCTAGCTCCGGAGACCAAAGAGGAGGTCTTGGACGTCCTCGCCGAACGGGGCGACGAGGTGAAGATTCTGGCCGGGGGCCAGAGCCTCATCCCCATGATGAAGCTCCGGTTGGCCAGCCCCGGCACCCTCGTTGACATCAACCGGGTGCCGGATCTCGATTCGATTTCGATAGGCAACGGCCATCTGACCGTGCAGGCGCTGGTTCGGCACAACGACATCGTCAACTCCGAGCTGGTAACGACCGAGAATGCAGCGATGGCGTCGGCGGCGCCGTGGATCTCGGATCCGATCGTGCGCAACCTCGGAACCCTGGCCGGCTCGGTGGCGCATCATGACCCCGAGGGTGACTGGGCGTCGGTGATGCTGGCGTGCGGGGCCCAGGTCGTTGCGGAGAGCAGGGACGGCGGCGAACGGGTCATTCCCATCACCGAGTTCCTCACCGATATGTTCACCACCTCGCTGCAGCCGACCGAGATGATCACCGAGGTTCGGGTGCCACGATACGCCAGCCGAACCACCCACGAACACGCACCGCCGAGGGGCGGGGGCAACTACCAGAAGCTCGAGCGGAAGGTCGGTGACTACGCAACGGTCGGTGTGGCCACCCATCTCGAGTTAGGCGACGACGGAGGCATCAGCAAAGCGGGTATCGCACTCACCTCGGTGTATCCGCACAATCTGAAGGTCACTGAGGCCGAGCACCTGCTGGTCGGCAGCCAGCCGTCCGACGAGTTGTTCGCCGAGGCAGCAGAGATCGCAAAGAGCGCGTGTACACCCGCCTCCGACGTCCGGGGCTCGGCCGAGTACAAAAAGGACGTGGTGAGGGTGTTCACCGAACGGGGCCTGGCCGCATCGCTGGCCGGGGCACAGCGATAGGTAGGAGGCGCAATGCAGATAACAGTCACAGTCAACGGAGCCGAGCATTCGGCCGACGTGGAGCCGCGCACCCTCCTCGTCGACTTCATTCGCAGCGACCTCCGCCTCACCGGCACCCATATCGGGTGCGACACGACGGCGTGCGGGGTATGCACCGTGCTCCTCGACGGGACACCAGTGAAGTCGTGCACGGTCTTTGCGGTACAAGCGAATGGCCGATCGATCACCACCGTCGAGGGTTTGAAGCAGAACGGCGATCTGCACCCGATTCAGGTGGCGTTCAAGGAGGAACATGGCCTTCAGTGCGGCTTCTGCACCCCAGCGATGATGCTGGTCGGGTCGAAGCTCATCGAGGACAACCCGAACCCGACGGAGGACGAAGTCCGTTGGGCCATCTCCGGCAATCTGTGCCGGTGCACCGGGTACGTCAACATCGTCAAATCGATCCAGCTCGCCGGCAAGATGGCAACGGCGGGGAGTGACTCATGACAACAACAACCGATCATAACCATCCGATAACGACGCCCGAGGTTGGCGGCATCGGCCACAGCATCAAGCGGCACGAGGACGACCGCTTGATTCAGGGAGCGGGCAACTTCGTCGACGACATCGTCCTTCCTGGGATGCTGCACATGACGTTGGTGCGCAGTCCGTGGGCGCACGCCACGATCAACGGCATCGACTCATCCGCTGCCGAAGCCATCGACGGCGTGGTCGCGGTGGTGACGGGGGAGCTGCTTGCTGAGTACAACCTGGCGTGGATGCCCACCCTGTCCGGGGACACCCAGGCGGTGTTGGCCACCGACAAGGTGCGGTACCAGGGGCAGGAGGTGGCTGCGGTCATCGCCACCGACCCCTACGTCGCCCGTGACGGTGCCGATGCCGTGGTCGTCGACTACGACCCGCTGCCGGTCATCACCAACCCGATGCAGGGCCTCGAATCGGATGCGCCGATCATTCGCACCGATCTGGAGGACAAGGAAGACAACGTCGTCTACGAGTGGGAGGCCGGCGATGCCGCCGCCACCGAGGAGGCTTTCGCCAAGGCCGACAGGGTGGTAACGGTGGAGACCCACTATCCGCGGTCGCATCCTGCGCCGTTGGAGACGTGCGGCATCATCGCCGACGTCAGCCCGGTGACGGGCGAGGCCACGCTGTACATGACCTCGCAAGCACCCCATGCCCACCGCACCGTGTTTGCGCTGGTAGCCGGGCTGCCGGAGCAGAACATCCGAATCATCTCCCCGGATCTCGGCGGCGGATTCGGCAACAAGGTCCCGGTGTACCCGGGTTACGTCGTGGCAACCGCGGCGTCGCTTGTGATCGGCAAGCCGGTGAAGTGGATCGAGACCAGGTATGAGAACCTGATCTCCACAGGCTTCGCTCGCGACTACTACATGAAGGGCGAGCTTGCGGTCACCAACGAGGGGAAGATCCTCGGCTTGAAGGTGGACATGCTCTCGGATCAGGGGGCGTTCTTCGCGGACGCGCAACCGAGCAAATTACGCGCCGGCCTGTTCGAAATCGTCACCGGCTCCTATGACCTGCAGGCGGCGCATGTCACCACCAAGGGGGTCTACACCAACAAGGCACCCGGCGGTGTGGCGTACCGGTGCTCGTTCCGGGTGACCGAGGCGTCATATCTGATCGAGCGTCTGGTGCAGAACGCGGCATACGAGCTGGAGATGGATCCTGCCGAGTTCCGGTCGATGAACTTCATCCAGCCCGACCAGTTCCCGTACGAGTCGGCGACCGGGCTCGTCTACGACTCGGGGGACTACGAGACCGCGATGCGCAAGGCGATGGAGATGATCGGCTACGACGAGCTGCGCGTCGAGCAGGCGAAGGCCCGCGAGGAGGGTCGGCTGGTCGGCATCGGAATCGCCTCGTTCACCGATATCGTCGGCGCCGGCCCCTCCAAAGACTACGACATCATCGGACTGAAGATGTTCGACTCTGCCGAGCTGCGCGTGCATCCGACCGGCAAGGCGATCCTCAAACTCGGCGTCAAAACCCAGGGGCAGGGTCACGAGACCACTTTCGCTCAGATCGTGGCCGAAGAGCTTGGGATTCCCGCCACCGACATCAAGGTGGTCCATGGAGACACGGACAACACGCCGTACGGTCTTGGCACGTACGGGTCGCGGTCAACCCCGGTCGCCGGTGCCGCTACTGCGATCGTGGCGCGTAACCTGCGCGACAAGGCCAGGGACATTGCAGCGCACATGCTGGAAGCGTCGGCCGATGACCTGGAATGGGAGAACGGCAAGTTCTCGGTCAAGGGTTCTCCGGACTCGTCCGTGTCGATCCAGGACATCGCCTTTGCCGCCTATACCAACCTTCCCGAGGGGATGCAGGCGGGCCTCGAAGGGGTTCATTACTACGACCCGCCGAACCTGACCTACCCCTTCGGCACCTACATCGTGGCCGTCGAGATCGATGCAGGGACCGGGCAATGGAAGGTCGACCGTATGGTTGCCGTTGACGACTGTGGAGTGCGCATCAACCCGATGATCGTCGACGGGCAGATCCATGGCGGCCTCACCGAGGGCTATGCCATGAGCAACATGCAATTTATGACCTTCGACGATGACGGCAACTGCCTGACCGCACACTTCGACAGCTACATGATCCCGACGGCGTGGGAGACACCCAGGTTCGAGCTTGGTGAGACGATTACTCCGTCGCCGCACCATCCGATCGGGGCCAAGGGTGTCGGGGAGTCGGCCACGGTGGGGTCACCGGCAGCTTATGTCAACGCCATCATCGACGCGTTGCAGCACCGGGGCGTCACCAACATCGATATGCCCGTGCTGCCGGACCGGGTGTGGCAAGCTCTCCAGGACAGCGAAGGGTGACTCCATGAACCGCAGGCTCCTCGAGCTTGCAACAGACCTGCACCGTCGCCACCGCCCCTATGTGGTGGCGACGGTCGTTTGGTCGCGCGGCC
>JACZST010000211.1 GCA_022574065.1 Acidobacteriota bacterium | reverse complement strand
GGTGTGGCGCTCCGGCCCTGACCGAGGCTGACTATTCCGACCTGGTGGCCAAACAATCGGCCGCCTATGCCGCCGAGGCTGAGGAGCTGCGGTCGACTCATCTGTTCCAGCTCGAGCAGGTGGTAAACGATCTGGTGCGAGATCTCGAGCTCGATGTGCTCGAGGAGGCCGTTGTCTCTGAAACCGGGAGACGGAGCGCATCGCTGTTTGCCGTGCTGGGGGACGCGGTCCAGCGCTATGTCAACGACCTGGAAGCGTTGGAAGCCCCGGGTTCGTTGCTCGACGCCCATCTCGAGCTTGTGGATTCGTACCGGCTATCGATCAAGGACATCGGGGCGACGATCGAGGCTCTATCAACCGCGGCTTCGTTCGAGGCGATCGATGCCGCGGTGGGGGGCTCGGCCTTCAACGACGCGCAGTATCGGGTCGACGCCGCGTGCAACAGACTCGAAGAGAAGCTGCTCGCCGAGCAAGTGGCCGCCGATCTGAACTGCCGAGATGGGTAAGAAGTCTCGCCCGTTGCCGACACCGGACACGTCGCTGCTTCCAACTCCACGTGGCTTGCTAACACGTCGCGTCGTCAACCCGTATCAAGACCGCCGAGGACCGGTGCCATGGAGCGGAGCACGCCGCAGGGACGTATGGGCTCACCGAGCTCGACGACGCCACCGTTGCTCCGGTCAAGCCCGCCATCGTGGCGCCCTACCCTTGAGAGCCAAAGACAAGATGCAAACCGGGTCCGGCAACCAGCCACCCGTCGATGGACAATGAGCATGAAGATCACCCCACACCGTGTGCTGCCGCTGGCAGCCCTCACTCTCATCCTGGCCGCCTGCGGAAGCACGGCCGATGCCGGCGGCGAGATACGGCCCTTCTCGGAGGTACAGGACAGCGGGTTCGTCTTCGAGAACGACCCGACCTTCCCCGACCGCGGGATCTTCCGTGTCGTCACCACCGAGGCGATGATCTGCTCGATCACGTGGGGCCCGACCGAGGAGCTCGGGAACCAGAACAACGACCTTGCGATGAACGGCACCGGCATAATCGACCACAATGTCCTGCTCCCTGGAGCCGAACCGGGCATGACGTACTTCTTCCGGGTCCAGGGAGCAACGGCAGGCGGGCAGCTCTTTCAATCTGAGCTCGCCACCTTCACCCTCCCGATGACCGACTCCGCAGGCAGGGAAGAGAACATGGAGGAAGAGGCCCACGGCGACAACTTGGCCATCGGTGGATCGGTCGTGGAGGTGAGCAGCGAATTCTCGGCAAACTGGGCAGCCGAGAACGCAATCGACGACGACCTTGCCACCGAGTGGGCATCGGCCGGTGATGGTGACAACGCGTTCCTGACCATCGACCTCGGCAGCGTCCAGGAGGTCGCAGGCGTCGAATTCATCACACGATCCATGGCGAATGGAACTGCGATCACAAACCAATTCTTTGTGGTTGTGGACGACGGCGATCGCCTGGGACCCTTCGCCGCGGGGAACCCAGCCACACCGAGGTTCAATGCGGTGACGTTCACAGGCAGGATCATCCGATTCGAGATCGATACCTCGACGGGGGGAAACACCGGTGCGATCGAGGCCCGCGTGTTTGCCCCACTCTCCGGGTCCGGCGCCGCCGCGGCTGATGGCTAGGGCGAAGCCGCCATCGTGCCGCGCGACCTGGCCGGAGGGGACACCGCGCTCGACGAGCCACCCACCGGGTTTCCCTCTTGACTCCCATCTGTGCCACCGGTAAATTATTATCGTCCAGGTAGTGTTAATTTGGAAGTCAGCGGTTAGTAGGTCGTCGTGATGTCAGTGCGGAGAAACTGCAACTGTATGGGCTCTCGGGTGACAGATCCGAGTGCCGCCTCCGCGAAGCGCTCCTAGACGCCACCACCCGAGAGCCTCTCCTTCGGCGTCGCCTCCCGTTCTTGCTGAAAGGAGCCATTTATGTCCGACTACGCCAACCCCGACGCCCTCGTCTCCACCGATTGGCTGGCCCAGCATTTGGATGATGCCGCGGTGCGAATCATTGAGGTGGACGAGGACACCACCTCCTATGAAAAAGATCACATACCCAGAGCGTTGGCCTGGAACTGGGCGACAGACCTCCACCATCCGGTGCGGCGCGACTACATCGACCAGGAAGGATTCTCCCGTTTGCTCTCTCAGGCTGGAGTAGATGACGGAATCACCGTGGTGCTCTACGGCGGGAACAACAACTGGTTCGCTGCCTACGCCTACTGGCTCCTGAAGTATCGGGGCTTCGACAACGTCAGGCTCCTCGACGGTGGCCGTAAGAAGTGGGAGCTCGAGGCCAGGGAGGTCGTCGAGGAGGTTCCAGCCTTCGACAAGAGCGATTTCCAGATTACCGGTGCCTCACGTCCTGAGCTTCGGGCATTGCGCGAAGAGGTGCTCTCCAACGTGGGGAGCGCTACGTTCGTCGACGTTCGTTCGCCGGAGG